>JBEVLJ010000105.1:0-9248 GCA_040509195.1 Acidimicrobiia bacterium | reverse complement strand
CCGGAGTTCGACGGTCGGAAGTGCAGCGAACCCGGGTGCGAACGTCGCCTCGGGCTCGAGACCGACCACGTCGTGCCGTTCTCGGAGGGTGGTCCGACTTCCGGCGAGAACCTCGCCGACCTGTGCGGTCCCCACCATCGAGCGAAGTCCGAACGCGACCGTCGATCGGGTCGCGCACGCGCCGCACGCGGAGATGCTGAGCGCGCTCCGCCGTGACAAAGGGGTGTGGTAAATCCACCTCGTTCACTGGTTCTGCTGATGAGAGCTGGAGGCGGAAGCGGTGACGACCACGTTGGACCAATCGGAGTTCGAGGGGTTCTTCGAGAGCCACGAACCGCGGCTGCGGCGCGCGCTCGTTGCCGCGTTCGGGATCGACCGTGGTTCGGACGCCCTGAGTGAGGCACTTGGCTACGCGTGGGAACACCGCGATCGGGTGTGCGCAATGGAGCACCCCGTGCCCTACCTCTTTCGCGTCGGACAAAGCAAGACGCGTCGCCGCAAGACGCGAGTCATCTACGTGGTTCCAGACGCGGCCGAACCATGGATCGAGCCAGGGCTCCCAAGGGCGCTTGCGGCGTTGTCTGAACGTCAACGCGTCGTCGTGGTGCTCGTTCACGGGTTCGGGTGGCAGCTCCAGGAAGTCGCAGAGCTGCTCGATGTGCGCGTCACGACGGTTCAGAACCACCTCGAGCGCGGGCTCGCGAAGCTCCGCCACCGACTGGAGACACCATGAACATCTCGCCATCACCAGAACAGATCCGCGCGCTCGTCGACACGGTCGAGGCTCCGTCGCTCGCGTCGATCATCGAGCGCTCGACACCGACTCAACATGACCGGCGGGTGCGGCCCGCACTCGTGCTCGCTGCAGTCGTCGTCGTGGCGCTGGTCGTCGCGTCGATCGTGGTGCTGCGAACCACTGACGACCAGTCACGTTCGGTCCGCGCTCCCGTTGCCGACGGCGCGGCCAGCGAACCGGCAGGCCTTGCCGACGAGTGCCTCGTCACCTCACCCGAGAGCGCGGGTTGCCCGATGGCACCGTCACCCGCGTCGACGCACCTCGGTTTTCGCGTTCGCGTTCCGACGGACATCCCGGAGGGTTGGGAGCCGCTGTACGCCAAGCTGAAGGTGTACCGCGACGGTGTGTCGCCGGAACCGGTGCCCCCTGGTGCTGACGTACTGCTCTACCAGCAAGCGTGGGCGCCTGCCGGCACCGACCTGAACGCACAGGGGACATGCCCGCCCTACCTCTGGGTGAAGGAGCGGCGTGCCTTCGACCTCGAACCGCAAATCGACACACGCTTCGATCCGATCGATCTCGGCGCCGGTCAGCTGGTCACGGGTTATCAGCGCGAAGGCAGCTGCGGCTCGACCGGGGAACGACAGGTGAGCTCGTTGCTCACTTGGACGTCGAAGGGGATCTGGATCACCATGGTCGCCGACGGCCTTGGTCCGGAGCAGGTGCGCGCGATCGCTCGATCGATCTACGACTGACCAGCCCTCACAGACCGAGGAGGAGTTCGATGCCTTGGAAGGCGCGGTAGCCGAGGTACACCGCGAGGGCGGCGAGCAACAGCCACAGGTGCCACGGGAGCGGAGGTCGCGCCTCCTCGTCGACACGATCTGCGACCTCTGCCTCGTCAGGGACTACTCCTACGCCGACTGGCGAGGGCGCGCGCGCGCGGCCGGGATCGACGGCCCGACCACAGGTCGGACAGGTGCCGTCGGCGGGGACGGTCGAAGGCGACAGGAAGCGGTCGCACGTGGTGCACCACGGCATCCCGCCATTCAAGCGGGTGACGCTGGATCCGCGGCACGCGAGCTTCCCGGCCGGCGCACCACTCATTGATGAGGCGGAACTACTTGATGATGCGGACGGGCTCGCCGAGCACGTAGCCCGACCAGGTGGTGCTGTCGTTCACCGTCACGCCGTTCGGGAAGGTGAAGCGCAGGCGAGTCCAGCACCCGGTCGCCGTGGTGTCGTCGCAGTCGTAGTCCCCCGGGATCGGTACTTCGACCGTCACCCACTGCCCGTTGAAGTTGGGCGTCTGGTTGTTGGTGATGTTGGTCACCGAACAGCCGCTGGCGGCTGTCGAGAGGGAGCCCCAGGGGGGCCCGTTCGCATTTCCTGGGGGAACCGTGTACTTGCAGTTTGCGAAGGTGCCTGACACAACGTTCGAGTCGGGCGGCGGCAGGATGGAGATGGTGCCCGACTGGCCCGCGGCGAGCGCCGCGTCACCGACGTCGAAGAAGTTGAGCACGAGCGTCTTGCCCGCCTCACCGGGGAGGATCCGGGTGAGGAAGAACCGGGTGTCGGCGCCGGTCGCGTTGGCGTAGGCGCCCATCTTCCCGTTGCCATAGACCCGCACCCCGTTCGAGGCCGCGAAGTTGCCGCCGATCCCAGCCTGGATGGAGAACCGGTTCGAGCCACCCGCGTTCGGCGTTGCGGTGCCATCGATCTTCTTGCCCGTCTGCACCTGGAGGAAGTAGGTGCCTTGGACGGGACTCGCGACGGAGCACAAGGTGACCCACTGGCGGAAGAACTGGTTGAAGCGCATCGCCGGCGACACACCGGGGTAGTTCGTGTTCTGCTTCAACAGGTCAGCCAGGTGGTTCGGCGCGAACGAGCCGCTGTTGGGCAGGTCACTGTCACGCTCGGGGAACACCCCCGGGAACTCGGCCTGACAGACGATCGGGTTGTTGGTCGGATCCCAGCCCGAGCTGTCCGGGGCTCGCACCGTCCACGTGGTCCACGGGTTGAGGTTGTTGTTGCTGTCCCCGTAGTACGACATGTCACCGTTGCAATAGGGGCTGGCGGAACCCGAGGCGTAGCGAACCGCGGGCGTGACCGTCCCCGAGTACCCAGGGATCTCTGCAGCGGTGAGCGCGGCGGCCGCGTTCAGCGAGTTCACCGCGTTGCCGTCGGTGCAGTTGTCGCCCACCATCACGTATCCGGGGTCGAACACCTTCACGTTGAGGGCGCCACCGGGGCTCGCGGGCACGTCGATGCCGTAGAAGTAGCCGTTGAGGTCGTAGTCGGTGTTCGTGTTGGGCGCGGCGACGGGGGGCGACCCAAGGGTGCTGGAGCTGTTGCAGTTGTCGAACCCGCTGCCGCAGAGCTTCGCCTGGATGGCATCACCCTTGTCCTTGGTCGACGCGGGGCCAAAGATGTTTCCCCAGAACTGGGGCGCGCATCCCGTCATCGTGCTCCCGGTGCACGGTGAGAGCCCGGCTTCGGGATCGTTGCCGTAGCTGTTCTGCGGGCTCCCGAGGTTCTGCGGCAACTGGTACTCGGCGGTCGCGCTGCGCACGATGGTCGAGTTCCCGTAGCCGACGATGGCGCCGAACGGGTTCTTGGTCGGGACCGTGATGGTGACCTTGAGTTGGTTCGGCAGCTGTCCTCGCGCTGTCGCGACGATCACGCCACTGGTGCCGTCGGTGAACCCGTTCTTCGACGACGTCGCCCTCGCCGTGCTCGAAGCATTGGGCAGGTTGTCGGGCAGGAAAACCGCGCCGGCGAGCGCCGCCGCATCCGCGGCCTTCTGCGCGCGCACACCGATCGACTCCCACCGGTTGTACTCGAGCGCGAGGGCGGCGAAGCCCATCAGCGTCACGAACAGCAACGCGAACCACACCATGAAGAACCCACGCTCAGCATGCTCGCCGTCGCGCGCCCGGGCCATGAATCGATGCATCAGCCGCACAACTGGGTCGGTGCAGGTTCCAGACGGAACACCGCGTGGTCAGCCAGGTCGATCGTGGCGCCGAACAGGTTGGTGATGTACCTGTGACGCAACTTCAGGTACACGCCCACCGAGTCCCACTGGGTCGCGTTGCACGCCTGCATCGTGAGGTAGTCCCATCCACTCCCCGTCGGATTCGCCGTGTCGAACTTCTTCTGCGCAGGCAACCACGCGTACTTGATGCACTGCGTCAAGCACGTCGAGAAGGACGTGTTGCCTACCGGCATCGGGTGGCCACTCGCATTGGCGTTGTACACCCAGAGCTCGAGCGGCTCGTTGGACGGGATCGTCTGCAACGCGGTCGCGGCAGCAGCAGCCGCGTCGGTCGCGAAGTTCGGCAGCTTCGCCTCGGCGGAGGCGGTACGGGCCGCGGACCGCACCGTGCTCGCGGCGGTCGACGACGACTGGTACGCCGAGGAGAACTCGATCAAGCCAAAGGTGATGAGGATGACGAGCGGGACCAAGATCGCGGTTTCAACCAACGCCGCACCTCGTTCGCCATCGCCACGTCGACCAAACCTGCGAGAAGTGTGTCGACACGCGTGTGCCACACCGTCTTGGTGATCACCCCTCACGCGCTCGAACATCCGAACCCCTGAACCGTTGAACGACACCGAACCTCAGTCGAGTGTTTCGGCATCGGCCAACGGCCACCTTGAGTGGCAGGCCGGATTCTTTACGCAACCTGGAAGGTCAGCCGTTGCGGCGGCGGACGCGCATCTTCACTGGGGTGGGTCCGAGCTCGAACGCCTCGCGGATCTTGCGCTCGAGGTACCGCAAGTACGTCGGTGGCAGCTCGTGCGTGGCGAACAGGGTGAAGGTGGGAGGATCGGCGGCACCTTGCGTGGCGTAGAGCACGCGGGGACGGTGCTTCTTCACCACCGGCGGTGGATGCGCGAGCTGCGCTTCCTTCAACACCTTGTTGAGCGTGGCTGTCGGCACCCGGCGGTGGTACGCCTCTTCGGCCTCCCGCAGCGCGGGGAGGATCCGGTGGGTGGTCTTGCCCGTGAGGGCCGACGCGGTGATCACCGGTGCGTACGACAGGAACTCGAGGCGGTCGGCCACGTCGCGCTTGGCCGCGGCGCGCTGCTCGGCGTCGAGCAGGTCCCACTTGTTCATCACGACGACGGTGGCGGTGCCGGCCGCGTCGATGCGCTCGGCCAGGCGCTGATCCTGGTGGGTGACGCCGTCGCTCGCGTCGATCACGAGCAGCGCGGCATCGGACCGGTCGACGGCTTGCAATGCCCGCACGAGGCTGAAGTACTCGGTGGGCTCGTCGATGCGACTGCGACGCCGCATGCCCGCGGTGTCGACGAAGCGCAGCGGACCGTCATCGGTCTCGACGATCGTGTCGATCGTGTCGCGGGTCGTGCCCGGCATGTCGTGCACGATGGAGCGTTCATTGCCCACGAGACGATTGAACAGCGTGCTCTTGCCCACGTTCGGTCGCCCGACGACGGCCACCGAGAAGATCTTGTCGCCCTCCTCGACGTCGTCGTCGTCCGACTCGGGAGGAAAGTGGCCGGTGATCAGGTCGAGCAGGTCACCGGAGCCACGGCCGTGGATCGCCGACACCGGGATGGGATCGCCGAGGCCGAGGCGCGAGAACTGCCAGATGTCCATCTCGCGGCGGTCGTCGTCGCACTTGTTCACGACCAGCACCACCGGCACGCCCGCGCGCTGCAACACCTGCGCGACGCGGGCATCCTCATCGGTGACGCCAACGGTGACGTCGACGACCATCAACACGACGTCGGCGTCGACGAGCGCGCGCTCGGCTTGCTTGCTCACCTGTTGCGCGAGCGGCGCCGCGCCGTCGCCGAACGTGGGTGACAACCAGCCACCGGTGTCGACCACGAGGAAGCTCCGACCGTTCCAGTCGGTCTCGAGCTCCTTGCGGTCGCGCGTGACGCCCGACTTCTCTTCGACGATCGCGTCGCGGCGACCGACGAACCGGTTCACCAACGTCGACTTGCCGACGTTCGGGCGACCGACGACTGCGACGACCGGCAATGCGCTCATGAGCATGCTCCGGCGAACACCTTCGTGCCACGCACCGCGGCGACGAGTGACGCGCCGTCGGTTGGAACGACCTCGACCGCACGCGGCAACTCGTTGAGGGACATCCCGTCGAGGAAGAGTCCGTTCGACAAGACGACGTCGGGAATCAGGACCCGCGTCTGCGCGTCGATCGGTGCGATCGCTCGCGCGATGTCGACGCCGGTGAGGAGTCCCGTCACGCCGATGTTGCCGCCGAAGAACTCATTTCGAACTGCGAGCGCATCCACCGGCGAACCGGCAGCGCGCGACAGCTCCGACAGCAGCGGCGACAAGACCGACGCGCCCATCTCCCCCGTGATCACGAGCACCCCTCGTGCGACGTCGGGGCTCACCTGCTCGGCCGCAACCACTGGAATCCCGAGCGGAATGGAGGTGCGTGGCGCGCGGTAGCCCTCGGCGGGCGCACCGTCGACCCACGAGAAGAAGCCGGAGGTGTGACGCGAGCCTTCGTCATCGCGCGGGGAGGTCGCGACGCCGTCGCTCGCCAACGCACGTCGCACCTCGTCGTTGAAGCTGGTCGCGGTGCCGATGCCGTTCTCCAGTTGGGCCAGCTCGTCGTACGCATCCAAGGACGGAAAGGGCCGGCCGGCGAGGAGGTAGTACTCGTCGGCGGCGTACACGAGGCGTCGGCCGAGCACGCGCGTGAATCGTGCTTGCCACTCGTCGACGATGTCGAGCACGCGCTCCGCTTCGGCGAGCGTGTGCGGGCGCATGTCGGGCTCGGTGGTGTGATCACTCACGCCGAGCGGGACCACACCGATCGTCGCGAGCTGCGGGAAGCGATCGAGCACACCGAGCAGCGTGTCGTCGAGTGCGTCACCGTCGTTGATCCCTGGGCACACGACGACTTGGCCGTGCACTTCGATCCCTGCGTCGAGGATCGCGCCGAGCCACCGCAGGCTGGTCGCGCCGCGCGGGTTGCGCAAGAGGCGGGCGCGGAGATCGGGGTCCGTGGAGTGGATCGACACGTAGAGCGGCCCGAGCTGCTCGGTGACGACGCGCTCGAGATCCGACTCGGTGAAGCGGGTGAGCGTGGTGAAGTTGCCGTAGAGGAACGAGAGCCGGTAGTCGTCGTCCTTCAGGTACAGGCTGCGCCGCATGCCCTTCGGCAGTTGGTAGATGAAGCAGAACGGGCAGTGGTTGTCGCAGGTGCGCACGCGGTCGAACACCGCGGTCTCGAGGTCGAGGCCCAGCGATGCGCCCGGCGCCTTGTCGACGACCAGCAATTGCTCGAGCCCGCCGCGACGAACTTCGAGCTCGACGCGCGGCTCGTCAGCTTGGATCTGGTACCGGATGACGTCGCGCACCGCTTCCCCGTTGAGCGAGAGAAGCTCGTCGCCGGGCTGCAACCCGGCGTCGTGAGCCGGCGAACCCGGTGCAACCGCCGCCACCCTGGCCACTGGGGCGGGGGGCATGAATCCAGTGTAGGGGCCGATACCCTCGACAGGATGACGGAGGCTCGGGTCGCACGTGTACTTCTGGCAGAGCCACGGGGATTCTGCGCGGGTGTGGAGATGGCCATCAAGGCGTTGCAGTGGATGGTGGAGGCGTTCCCGCCGCCCGTGTACTGCTACCACGAGATCGTCCACAACCGGCTCGTCGTCGAGCGCTTCCGCGACCAGGGCGTGATCTTCGTCGATGAGATCGACGACGTGCCCGACGGCGCACCGCTCATGCTCTCCGCTCACGGCTCGGCGCCGGAAGTGGTCGCCGCGGCGCGCGAACGCGACCGGGTGGTCGTGAACGCGGTGTGCCCGCTCGTCACGAAGGTGCACCACGAGGCAAAGGTGCGCGCCAAGAAGGGCTACACGGTGCTGTACGTGGGCCACGAGGGCCACGACGAAGCCACCGGCACGCTCGCGGTTGCGCCCGACGCGATGCGGCTGGTCGAACACGTTGACGACCTCGAACACGTCGCCGCCACCGTTCCCGACCCCACGAAGGTCGCGTTGCTCGCGCAGACCACGCTTTCGCTCCCCGACTGGCAGGGCGTGATGGCCGGCGCACGCGAGCGATACCCGTCGTTGTGGACCGCGTCACGCAACGATCTCTGCTTCGCCACCACCAATCGACAAGCGGCGTTGCGTGAGCTCGCGACGCGCGCCGACGCCATCGTCGTGATCGGCAGCGCGAACTCGTCGAACACGATTGCGCTCACCAAGGTCGCGCGCGATGCGGGATGCGAGCACGTGGTGCGCGTCGACGGTCCCGACGAGATCGACGTCGCCGCGTTGGTCGACGCGAACGCCGGTGACGCCACGGTGGTGGGGGTCACGGCCGGAGCGAGCGCGCCGGAAGACCTCGTGCAGGCGGTGATCGAGCGGCTTGCGCCGCGCGACGGTGTGGAGCTCGTGCACGTCACCGACGAAGACGAGTACTTCCCTTCCCCCCGTGACCTACGCGAACTGGCCTCACGCATGGAGGCGGCGCCGCCGCTTCCCTAGCTGCGACGTCCGGGCCCTCAGAACAACACGAAGAGCAGGATCACGACCGCGACGAGGTTGAAGGCCGCGTGCGCGACCATGCCCGCACCGAGTCGCTCGGTGTGCCAGCGCACCATGCCGAGCGTGAGACCCGCGATCCCGATCACCGTGAAGGTGACGAACACCGTGCCCAGGCTCATGCCCACCTGGTAGTGGGCGGCGGCGAAGAGCGCGGCTTGCAAGACGACCGCGATGCGCGCACCCACACGACCGGTCAGTGCGCCTTGCACCAGGCCGCGGAAGAAGAGCTCCTCGAAGAACGGCGCGCCGACGCACACGAACAACGCCACCACGATCACGGCCAGTGCGCTCGGACGGCCACGGTCGACGATCGCGTTGCTCGACCCGTACGTCTCGTTCGGCAACAACACCACGATGGCGACGGCGGCCGCGACCCCGGCGATGCGCGCCACGATCGAGGCGACCACGCCGGTGCCGATGTCGGATCTCCGCAGACCGCGCAGACCCAAGTCGCGGAGCGATCCCGTGCCATGACGACGCACCGCGACCAGACACGCGCCGAGCAGGCCGACCCACAGGCCGAACCCACCCGCGATGAGGGTGACCACCGATCGTTCCTCGGCGCCGAGTGCGATCGCAGCGAACACCGCGCCGATGCTCAGCAGCTCGGCGATCACGAACCCCAGCAGCGCGATGAGGCTGCCGCGCGTGATCGTGCCCGTCGTGCCCGCCGATTCGGAGACGGATCTCTCCGACGCTGAGGTCCGTCCAGGAAACCAAGATCGCGACACGGGAGGAGAAGGGACCGTGAAGCTGGTCCAGCGCGCGCCGTCCCACCACCGCCACGTTGCCGGGTCTTCCGGGTTCGGATGCCACGCCGGCGGCGGTCCGCCGTGAGCAGACGGGCCGAGGAAGGCACCGCGGCGCGCCGACGCGGCAGTCATCCCGGGAGCTGCCGAGCCGTTCAGGTACGCGATGAGGTCATCGACCTGTGCGCGGTCTG
>JBEVLJ010000104.1:0-5845 GCA_040509195.1 Acidimicrobiia bacterium | reverse complement strand
CATGAGGACGACCATATCGCGCGATCCGCCCGGTGCGGGCGACGGCCGTCAGGCGTCCAGGCGGAGCGTCCCCGCGCGGCGGGCCCGCGTGCGGGCGAGCAGGTTGGGTGCGTCGATCTGCGCCTCGAGCGCTTCGGCGTCGGCGTAGTGCCGGTCGGCGAGCGCGGCGTCGCCGAAGGTTGCTGCGAGCACGCCCAACGTGCTCGCCATCGAGTCGAACACGTGCAGACCGGGGTACACGAGCTTCCCCGTACACGGCTCGAGCAGGTCGTAGAGCTCGCGCGCCCGAACCTCGTCGCCGAGATGACCTGCGATCATCGCCGCCGACCACAGCACGCTCGACCAGGCCTGGTGGCGAGGCAGGTGTGCGAACCCGTTGGGCGCCATCCGCTCGAGCACCGCGCGTGCTTCATCGTCGCGGCCGAGCGCCGCCGCGGTGAACCCCCAGAGTCCTTCGAGCCCGTCGGGCGCATCGTCGGCCGTGCCGCCCATCTCGATCAGGTCGGCGATCTCGGCCAAACGGCCCTGCTCGAATCGGATGCCGAGCATCAGCACGCCGTAGTAGAGGAGCGCGTCGGCATGCCCGAGCTTCTGACCGAGCTCGAGCTGCTCGTTGGCCGACGACTCCGCGGTGGTCCAGTCGCCGGCGAGCAGCGCCCGGCCTGAACGCGTGAACGCGTCGCTCCACACGGGAATGCCCTGCCCGAGGCTGCGAGCAAGCGTGCTGCACACCGACAGCACCGCGTCGGCTTCGCGGATACGCCCGGCTTCGACCAGCGCTGCGTAGCGATACCAACTCGCGAAGTACTCGAGGTGCGGGTCCCCGATCGCTTCGATCAGCCCCGCGAGCTCCTGGCCGTGCGCGAGACGCTCGTCGAGCGTGCTCGCGTCCCACAGCGCCACGCTGCGCGACACCAGCACGTGCGCGAGCGTGTCGTCGTCGTCGATCGCGCGCGCGATCTCGAGCGCTTCGTCAGCGAGTGCGCGCCGCGCGGCCAGATCCTCACCGAACACGATCTCGGTGGCGAGGTTCGCGAGCAACTTGGCGCGCTGCGCGCGCATGGACGGTTCGAGTGCGGCGATGGCGGTGCGGAACACATCGGCGAGCTCGTCGTCGACGGCGCCGTAGTTGCTCCAGAAGCCGCGCGTGTTGGCGAGGGCAGCTTCGGCCAGCACCGCCGCATCGTGGTCTTTCTCCGCTCGGCGCGCCGCGGCCAGCAACGTGTCGCGATAGGTGGGAAGGCCGGCGAACTTCTCGGCCGTGCCGAGTCCCATGAGCACGCACGCGAGCTCGTGCGGGTCTCCGCCACCTTCCTCGATGAGCTCGCGCGCCTGTTGGAACCACGACACCGCGTCGTCGAACGCGAGCTGCGCGAGCGCGCGATCGCCCGCGAGGCGGGAGTACTCGACTGCCTTGTCGACGTCGCCCGTACCGATGCTGCGCGCGTAGTGATACGCGAGCTCGCCCAGGTGAGGCTCGATCGCGTTGGCGTACACCGAAGCCACCGCTTCCGCGACACGTTCGTGCAAGCGAGCGCGGCGCGTCGGACGGAGCTCGTCGTACAGCGCCGAACGCACCAACGCGTGCGAGAACATGTAGGTGGCCACGCCCGCTTCGGTGACCACGCGCGCTTCGACGGCTTCGTCGAGCGCGGCCACCAGCGTGTCGCGGTCGAAGTCGACGAGGCGGTCGAGCACCGGCAGCGCGAAGTTCCGGCCGACGACCGCCGCGAGCTGCAGCACATCGTTGGTCTGCGGCGACAAGCGGCTGAGGCGACGACCGATCACCTCGCGCACCCCGTCGGGGATCCCGATCTCGGTGACGTCGACGTGGGTGGTCCATCGCCCCGCTTCTTCGACGATCGCGCCGGTCTCGCGCAGGTGGCGCAGCACCTCACCGGTGAACAGCGGGTTGCCGTCGGTCTCGTCGTAGATCATCTGCGCGAGCGCAACGCCGGACTCGTCGAGGTCGTGCCCCGCGACCCTGGTGAGGAACTCCAGCACCTCGGGCCCGTCGAGCCCGCTCAGCGTGACCCGTTCGACGTGATCGAGGCGACGCATGTCGGCGAGCGCCTCGGCGAGAGGTTGCGCGCGGTAGAGATCGGTGTCGCGGTACGTGCCGACGATGAGCAGGCGCGCCGGATCGGTCGACGCGGCGACGTGCCGCAACATCAACAGGGTCGGTTTGGCCGCCCAGTGCAGGTCGTCGATCACGAAGAGGATGGGCCGGGCTGCGGCGCCCACCGTGAGTGCAGTCGCGACCGCTTCGAACAGTCGGTACTGCGAAGTTTCGGGATCGGGCGACATCGGGCCCGGGATGTGATCGAGATGTTCGCCGAGTCGGGGTACGAGTCGCGTGAGCTCACCGGCGTGACGGCCCAGCGCGTCCCTGAACACCGCAGGTTCGAAGTTGTCGACCACGAACGCGAGCGCTTCGACGAACGGTTGGTACGGCACGCCGAGCTCGTCGTCACAACGCCCGTACAGGACCGTCATGCCCTGCGTGTGTGCGCGTCGCGCCAGCTCGCCCGAGAGTCGCGTCTTGCCGATGCCGGGCTCGCCCGACACGAACACCGTCGATCGCTGCCCCGCAAGCGCGTCGTTCCACAGTTGGAGCAACTGGTCGAGCTCCGGCCGACGGCCGACGAACGGGAAGCGGCCCGTGGGCTCCAACGGCTTCGGGAACGGCAATCCGCTCGGCTCGATCGTCTCGCGCGGTGCCCACTCGACGCGCAACGCGGGAATGGGCGCGGGCAGACCCTTCAACTCGAGTGCACCGACCGATGTGAACTGCTGCGTGGCGCGCGAGCCGGCCACCATGCGCACCACTTCGGCGCACAGGATCTCGCCGCCCTCCGCCTTCGCACACAGCCGCGCCGCTTCGACGACCGGTGTGCCCGACAGGTCGTCGTCTTCGAAGCGCGCGTCGCCGAGGCTGAGGCCGATCCGCACGCCGAAGCGCTCGACGTTGCTCTCGTTCCACTCGTGGATCGCCTGCTGCACCGTCACCGCGCACGCGATGCCGTCGGCTGCACCGAGGAACGCGGCCATGACGCCGTCGCCGGTGGTGTTCACCACTTCGCCCCGATGTGCCTCGACCGACTCACGCAGGATCGCGTGGTGGCGTTTGTGGAGCTCGTCGGCGGCGGCGTCGCCGAGCCGCGATCGCTGGGCGGTCGACCCCACGAGGTCCGTGAACATCACGGTGTAGGTCGCGTTGAGCGCCCGCTCCATCCCGGCATGGTAGGTGGGACTGACCGCGCCGGTGATGGCGCATCCACCTGCCAGACTGCCCCGATGCCTGCGCTCCTCGCCGCCGCCCTGGTGTTCATCTGCGCGGCGTGTGTGCTCGTGCTCGAGATCCTGGCGGGCCGTTTGCTCGCCCCCTACGTGGGCATCAGCCTCGAGACCTACACCGCGATCATCGGCGTGGTGTTGGCCGGCATCGCGGCCGGGTCGTGGCTCGGCGGCAAGCTTGCCGATCGCGTGAACCCGCGCCGCATCATCGGCCCGACCGTCGCGCTCGGCGGCCTCCTCGCGCTGTTCACGGTACCGATCGTGCGCGCGCTCGGCGACAACACGAGCTCCGACGGCGCCGGTCGCATCCTCACCGTGTGGCTCACCGTGGCCGGGTTCTTCCTTCCCGCGTTGATCCTGAGCGCGGTGCACCCGATGGTCGTGAAGTTGCAGCTCCGCGACCTCGATCGCACCGGCGGCACCGTCGGTCGACTCAGCGGCATTGCCACGTTCGGCGCAATCGTCGGCACGTTCGTCACCGGCTACCTGCTCGTTGCCACGATCCCGACGCGCACGATCGTCTACGCCGTCGGCTTCTTCCTGATCGCGGTCGGGATCGCACTCACCCTGTGGTTGTCACGCAAGGAAACCGCCGTCGTGCTGGTGATCGCGGTGCTTGGCATCGCGGGCGCGACGGTCGCCGCGAAGCAGGTGTCGCCGTGCGACGTGGAGAGCGCGTACTTCTGCATCCATGTGGAGCAGGATCCCGCCAACGCGAACGGGCGCACGCTCTGGCTCGACGATCTCCGGCACAGCTACGTCGATCTCGAGGATCCGACCTTTCTCCAGTTCGGCTACATCCGTGCGTTCGCCGACGTGCTCGACGTGGCGTTTCCCGATCATCGGGCGATCGACGCGTTGCACATCGGTGGCGGTGGGTTCACGATGCCGCGTTACCTGCGTGCCGAGTACCCCGGGTCGACGAGCACGGTGCTCGAGATCGACCAAGCCGTGCTCGACATCAACCGCGACGAGCTCGGCTTGCACACGGGCTCCGACATCAAGGTCGACATCGGCGACGCGCGCATCGGCATCCGCGATCGTCCCGATCACTCCGCCGACCTCGTGATCAGCGACGCGTTCGGCAGCTTGTCGGTGCCGTGGCATCTCACCACCACCGAGTTCATCCACGAAGTGCAGCGCGTGATGCGCGACGACGGTGTCTACGTGCTCAACATCATCGACTATCCGCCGCTGCGGTTCGTGCGCGCCGAGCTGCGCACACTCCAACAGCACTTCAAGCACGTCGGCGCGATCGCGCCGTCAGGCATGTTCGACGGCAGCTACGGCGGCAACGTCGTGCTGTTCGCGTCGAACCGCGAGTTCGACGACGCACAGCTGCGTGAGCTCTCCACTGCGAACGGCAACGTCGTCGTCACCGGCGACGCGCTCGATCGTCTGATCGGCAACGCGCCCGTGATCACCGACGACGACGCGCCCATCGATCAGTGGCTCTCCGAAGACCGCAGCTGACTCGTCCGACGCGCGGGTCGCTACCGCACGAGTGGTCGACGGGGTACCGGCGATAGGATGGAGCGCTGTCCGACCGACCCGAGGAGATGTCATGGACGCCGTCATCGTCGCCACCGCACGCACCCCGATCGGTCGGGCCAACAAGGGCTCGCTGGTCGACTTCCGACCCGACGACCTCTCCGCGACGATTGTCCAGGCCTTGCTCGCGAAGGTGCCCGCGCTCGACCCCGGTGAAGTGGAAGACCTCATCTGGGGCTGCGGTCAGCCGGCCGGTGAAGCCGGAAACAACCTCGCCCGCGTCGTCGCCGTGCTCGCCGGACTCGAGCGCACTCCGGGCACCACTGTCAACCGGTACTGCTCGTCGTCGTTGCAAACGATTCGCATGGCCGCGCACGCGATCCGCGCGGGCGAAGGCGACGTGTTCATCGCCGGTGGAGTCGAGACGGTCAGCCGCTTTGTCCACGGCAGGGCCGACGGCATGCCGGGCACCGCGAACGCCGCGTTCGAAGACGCGCAGGAGCGCACTCGCGTGCGAAGCGAAGGCGGTCAACCTCCGTGGACACCACGCGTTGGGCTGCCCGACATCTACGTCGCGATGGGCCAGACCGCCGAGAACGTGGCCGAGTTCGCCAACGTCACGCGCGAGGAGATGGACGAGTTCGCCGCGCGGTCACAGCAGCGCGCGGTGGCGTCGCAACAGAACGGCTTCTTCGAACGGGAGATCACGCCGGTCACGCGCCCCGACGGCGAGGTCGTGTCGGCCGACGACGGTCCGCGTGACGGCACCACCGTCGAGAAGCTCGCCACCTTGCAGCCGGTGTTCCGTCCCGACGGCCGCGTCACGGCGGGCAACGCGTGTCCGCTCAACGACGGCGCGGCGGCGGTCGTGGTGATGAGCGAGGAGCGCGCCAACCAACTCGGCGTTCAGCCGCTCGCGCGCATCGTGTCGAGCGGCGTCACCGCACTCGACCCCGAGATCATGGGGCTTGGTCCGATCGAAGCCTGCAAGATGGCGCTCAGCCGCGCCAAGCTCACGATCGACGACATCGATCTCGTCGAGATCAACGAGGCGTTC
>JBEVLJ010000103.1:0-4681 GCA_040509195.1 Acidimicrobiia bacterium | reverse complement strand
GGAACCGGCCCTGCTTGCCCTTCAGCATGTCCGAGAGCGACTTCAGCGCGCGGTTGCCCGTGCCCGTGACGGGACGGCCACGACGACCGTTGTCGAACAGGGCGTCGACAGCCTCCTGCAGCATGCGCTTCTCGTTGTTGATGATGATCTCGGGCGCACCGAGGTCGAGGAGGCGCTTCAGCCGGTTGTTGCGGTTGATCACACGGCGGTACAGGTCGTTGAGGTCCGACGTCGCGAACCGACCACCGTCGAGCTGCACCATCGGGCGCAGCTCCGGCGGGATCACCGGCACCGCGTCGAGCACCATGCCCATCGGCGAGTTGATCTTGCGATCGTTGTCGTCGACGCGGTTGAACGCCGAGATCACCTTGAGCCGCTTGATGGCCTTCGCCTTGCGCTGGCCCTTGGAGGTGGCGATCGTCTCCTTGAGGAACTCCTCTTCGGCCTCCATGTCGATGCGTGAGATGAGGTCTTTCACGGCCTCCGCACCCATGCCGCCGGCGAAGTACTCCTGGAAGCGGTCCTGCAGCTGACGCCACACGCGCTCGTCGTCGACGAGCTGCTTCGGCGACAGCGTGCGGAACGTGTCCCACACCGTCTTGGTGAAGTCGATCTCCGCGTCGTAGCGCGCACGGATGTCTTCGAAGTCCTTGTTGCGAGCCTTCTCGGCGCGCTCCAACTCGTTCTTCTTCGCGTCGCGCTCCTCGAGCTCCTTGAGCTCGGCCTCGTACTCCTCGTCGCGCTTGCGCAACGCGAGCTCGCGCTCGCGCTCCACGTCTTCGATCTCGGCGCGGATGTCGCCTTCGAGCTCAGCGAGGGTCTCGTGACGGCGCTCCTCGTCGACCCACGTGATGATGTGGGCCGCGAAGTAGATCACCTTCTCGAGGTTCTTCGGCGCGAGGTCGAGGAGGTAGCCGAGACGGCTCGGCACACCCTTGAAGTACCAGATGTGCGTGACGGGCGCGGCGAGCTCGATGTGACCCATGCGCTCGCGACGCACCTTCGAACGCGTGACCTCCACGCCACAGCGCTCGCAGATGATGCCCTTGAAGCGCACGCGCTTGTACTTGCCGCAGTAGCACTCCCAGTCCTTCGTGGGACCGAAGATCTTCTCGCAGAAGAGCCCGTCCTTCTCCGGCTTGAGCGTGCGGTAGTTGATCGTCTCCGGCTTCTTGACCTCGCCGTTCGACCAGGTGCGAATCTGGTCGGCGGTCGCGAGGGCGATCGACAGCTGTGCGGAGTCGTTGACGTCGAGCATGTGATCTCCTGAGTTTCAGTCGTCGATGGCCGTCAGAACGTGCGGTTCGCCGCGGCTTCGCGACGACGCTGCTCGTCTTCCTCGTCCGTGCCCCGTTCGGGACGGGAGAGGTCGATGCCGAGCGACTCGGTGGTGCGGAACGCGTCTTCGTCGAGCTCGCGGATCTCCACCTCTTGGCCCTCGTCGTTGAGCACGCGGACGTTGAGGCAGAGCGCCTGCATCTCCTTGATGAGCACCTTGAAGCTCTCGGGGATGCCTGGCTCCGGGATGTTCTCGCCCTTCACGATGGCCTCGTAGACCTTCACGCGTCCGAGCACGTCGTCGGACTTGATGGTGAGGATCTCCTGCAGCGCGTACGCGGAGCCGTAGGCCTCGAGTGCCCACACCTCCATCTCACCGAAGCGCTGGCCACCGAACTGCGCCTTCCCACCCAGCGGCTGCTGCGTGATCATCGAGTACGGGCCCGTGGAGCGAGCGTGGATCTTGTCGTCGACGAGGTGCGACAGCTTCAGGATGTAGACGCTGCCGACCGTGATCGGACGGTCGTACGGCTCGCCGGTGCGGCCGTCGTACAAGGTGGCCTTCCCGTCGATGCCGATCATGTGACGACCGCCCGCGCCGTCGGGGTGCATGGTGCGGAACAGGTTCTCGATCGTGCCCTGCTCACCCGACTGGTCTTCCTCGTCCCAGTGCGCGCCGTCGAACACCGGCGTCGACACCCACACTGCGGGGTCGGTGACCGTGCGCGTCTTGCCCAGGTGCTCGGGCGCGCCCGGCGTGCCTTCCCACCCGAAGCGAGCCGCGTAGCCGAGGTGCGCTTCGAGCACCTGACCCACGTTCATGCGGCTCGGCACACCGAGCGGGTTGAGCACGATGTCGACGGGCGAGCCGTCGGCGAGGTACGGCATGTCTTCCACCGGGAGGATCTTGGAGATCACACCCTTGTTGCCGTGACGACCGGCGAGCTTGTCGCCCTCGCTGATCTTGCGCTTCTGACCCACGTACACGCGCACCAGCTGGTTCACGCCCGGCGGGAGCTCGTGACCGTCTTCGCGCGAGAACACACGAACGTCGATGACCTTGCCGTTCTCGCCGTGCGGCACCTTCAGCGAGGTGTCGCGCACCTCACGGGCCTTCTCACCGAAGATCGCACGCAGCAGACGCTCTTCCGGCGTGAGCTCGGTCTCACCCTTCGGCGTGACCTTGCCGACGAGGATGTCGCCCGGGCCCACTTCGGCGCCGACGCGGATGATGCCGCGCTCGTCGAGGTCCTTGAGGATGTCTTCCGAGAGGTTGGGGATGTCGCGCGTGATCTCCTCGGCACCCAGCTTGGTGTCGCGGGCGTCGATCTCGTGCTCCTCGATGTGGATCGACGTGAGCACGTCGTCCTTCACGAGACGCTCGGAGATGACGATCGCGTCTTCGTAGTTGTGGCCCTTCCACGGCATGAACGCGACGACCAGGTTCTTGCCGAGCGCGAGCTCGCCCATGTGCGACGAGGGACCGTCGGCGAGCACGTCGCCGGCCTCGACCTGCTGGCCGATGTCGACGCGCGGCTTCTGGTTGATGCACGTGCCCTGGTTGGAGCGACGGAACTTGTAGAGGCGGTGCGTGGTCTTGCCCTGCTTGCCCTCGTAGTCGACAGTGATCGAGTCGCCGGTGACGTCGGTGACGGTGCCGTTCGCCTTGGCGAGGACCACGTCGCCGGCGTCTTGCGCCACCCGACCCTCGACACCGGTGCCGATGAACGGCGCGGTGGCACGCAGCAGCGGCACGGCCTGGCGTTGCATGTTGGCGCCCATGAGCGCGCGGTTGGCGTCGTCGTGCTCGAGGAACGGGATGAGCGCGGTGGCCACCGACACGATCTGCTTCGGCGACACGTCCATGTAGTCGACGTCGGCGCCGGGGATGAAGGCGAGCTCGCCGCGACGTGCGCGCACGAGCACCTTCGCCTCGGTGAACTTGCCGTTGGCGTCGACGGCTGCATTCGCCTGCGCGATCACGTAGCGGTCTTCGTCGTCGGCGGCGAGGTACTCGATGTCGTCGGTGGCGACACCGTTGACCACCTTGCGGTACGGCGTCTCGATGAAGCCGAACCGGTTGATGCGCGCGTAGCTCGCGAGGTAACCGATCAGGCCGATGTTCGGCCCTTCCGGGGTTTCGATCGGGCACATGCGGCCGTAGTGGCTCGGGTGCACGTCTCGCACCTCGAAGCCCGCACGCTCACGCGACAGACCACCCGGACCGAGCGCCGAGAGGCGGCGGCGGTGGGTGAGACCCGCAAGCGGGTTGGTCTGGTCCATGAACTGGCTGAGCTGGCTGGAACCGAAGAACTCCTTGATCGCCGCCACGACGGGGCGGATGTTGATCAGGGTCTGCGGCGTGATCGCCTCGACGTCTTGGGTGGTCATGCGCTCGCGCACGACCCGCTCCATCCGCGACAGCCCGACGCGCACCTGGTTCTGGATGAGCTCACCCACCGAGCGCACACGGCGGTTGCCGAAGTGGTCGATGTCGTCGGGGAAGTAGTCGGCGTCGTTGTTGTGCAGCTTCACGAGGTACGACACCGTCGCGAGGATGTCGGCCTTCGACAGCTGGTAGTCGACGGGGCCGGCCTCGGGATCCGCGTTCGGCACCTCGAGCTCGAGCCGCTTCAACGGGAGCTTGGCGTACTCGTCGCGCAGCTTCTTGCCGACCTTGTGGCGCCCGACCTTGGCCATGTCGTAGCGCTTCGGGTTGAAGAAGAGGTTGTCGAGCAGCGCACGCGCGGAGTCGGGCGTGGGCGGCTCGCCCGGACGCAGCTTGCGGTAGATGTCGATGTACGCGGCGTCGGCGTCTTCGGTGTGGTCCTTCTCGAGGGTGTTGCGCATCTGCTCGTACGGGTTGCCCTGCGGGTCCGTGATGAGGTGCAGCAATTCCTCGTCGGTCTCACCCAAGCCGAGCGCCTTCAGCAGCACGGTGACCGGCTGCTTGCGCTTGCGGTCGATGCGGACGTAGACGACGTCCTTCTTGTCGACCTCGAACTCGAGCCACGCACCACGGCCCGGGATCATCTTGGCGTCGACGATGTCCTTCTCCGGCGACGTCTTGTCGGGGTTGATGCCGAAGTACACGCCGGGCGAACGCACCAGCTGCGACACCACGATGCGCTCGGTGCCGTTGATGATGAACGTGCCGCGGTCCGTCATCATCGGGAAGTCGCCCATGAAGACGGTCTGTTCCTTGATCTCACCCGTCTGCGCGTTCATGAAGCGCGCGGTGACGAACAGCGGGCGCGCGTACGTCATGTCGCGCTCGCGGCACTCGTCTTCCGAGTACTTCGGCGGGTCGAAGATGTGATCGGAGAGCTCGAGCTTGAGCTGACCGGTGAAGTCTTCGATCGGCGAGATGTCGGTGAGCACCTCGGCGACGCCCTGCTCGAGG
>JBEVLJ010000102.1:0-3259 GCA_040509195.1 Acidimicrobiia bacterium | reverse complement strand
CCGTCGCTTCTCGTTCACCGCACTCGTGGTGGTGGGCGACGGCGCGGGCAACGTGGGCCTCGGCTACGGCAAGGCGAAGGAGGTGCCGGCCGCCATCCAGAAGGGGATGGAGGAGGCGAAGAAGAACCTCTTCAGCGTGCCGCTCGCGGGCAGCACCATCACGCACCAGATCATCGGTGAGCACGACGCAGCACGCGTGCTGCTGAAGCCCGCCGCTCCCGGTACCGGAGTGATCGCCGGCGGCGCGGCGCGTGCGATCCTCGAAGCCGCGGGTGTGCACGACGTGCTCGCGAAGTCGCTCGGCTCGTCGAACGCGATCAACGTGTCGCGCGCCACGATCAACGGGCTGCGCGAGCTGCGCCGTCCGGAGGAAGTGGCGAAGCTGCGCGGCAAGTCGCCGGAGGAAGTGTCGACGGTCGGCATGCTGCGTGCGTACAACGAGCGCAACCGCAAGAAGACCGAAGTCACGGAAGTCGCCTGATGGCAACCTTGAAGGTCACGCAGATCCGTTCCACCATCGGCACCAAGCCGAAGCAGCGCGGCACGATGCGCGCGCTCGGCCTGCGCAGGATCAACCACACCGTCGAGCACACCGACGGTCCCGAGGTGCGCGGCATGCTCGCCCGCGTGCCGCATCTCGTTCGAGTCGAAGAGGTCTCCTCATGAAGGTTCATGACCTGAAGCCGGCGCCCGGCGCCAAGACCGCGCGTCGACGCGTCGGTCGCGGCATCGCGGGCAAGGGCGGCAAGACGGCCGGTCGCGGTTCGAAGGGTGCGGGTGCCCGAGGCTCGATCCCGGCGCGCTTCGAGGGTGGCCAAACGCCGCTGCACCGCCGCATCCCCAAGCTCAAAGGGTTCAAGAACCCGTTCCGCGTCGAATATGCCGTGGTGAACCTCGACGCGCTCGCCACGCTCGACGAGACGGTGATCGACCCGGGCGTGTTGCGCTCGCACGGCCTGGTGGCCAAGCGCGGCCTGGTGAAGGTGCTCGGCCGCGGCGAGATCTCCAAGGCGCTCACGGTCAGTGCGCACGGCTTCTCGAAGTCGGCCGTTGAGGCCATCGAGGCCGCTGGCGGCACCACCACCCTGATCCCCGCGCCGTGGGGCGACCGTCGCCCACCGGCCAAGGGCAACGCGCACACGAACCGGTAAGCTCCAACACCCGCTTCAAGGAAGCTGCAGGAGGCTCCCGCGATGTTGTCCCGGCTGCGGAACATGTTCCGGGTGCCCGACCTGCGCAACAAGATCTTCTTCACGATCGCGATCATCGCGGTGTACCGCCTGGGTGCACACCTCCCGGTCCCGTACGTCAACTTCGACGCGATCAAAGACCTCCAGAGCCAGGCCGAGAACGGCGGCGGCGTGGTCGGCTTCCTCGATCTCTTCTCCGGCGGCGCGATCACCAACGTCGCGATCTTCTTCCTCGGGATCATGCCGTACATCACGGCGTCGATCATCATGCAGTTGCTGCAGGTGGTCATCCCGAAGCTCGAGCAGTGGCAGCAAGAGGGCCAGACCGGGCAGAAGAAGATCACGCAGTGGACGCGCTACGTGACCATCGGTCTCGCGGTGATCCAGAGCACGGGCTTCGTGTTCGCGCTTCACCAGGGCCAAGGCGGGCTGCTCGGCTTCGCCGGCTTCCAGGGCACCGACATGATCCCCAACTTCGACGCCCCGCGTGCCGCGCTCATCGTGCTGACCTGGACGGCCGGTACCGCGATGGTGATGTGGCTCGGCGAGCTCATCACGCAGCGCGGCATCGGCAACGGCATGTCGATCCTGATCTTCGCGTCGGTGGTGTCGCGCCTTCCCGCGCAGGGCTCCGCGCTGTGGACCGAAGGCACGCAGGTGCAGTTCTGGACGATCATCCTGATCGGCGTCGGCATGATCGTCGGCATCGTGTTCGTCGAGTCGGGGCAGCGCCGCATCCCCGTGCAGTTCGCGAAACGGGTGGTGGGCCGACGCATGTACGGCGGCCAGAGCACCTACATCCCGCTGAAGGTGAACCAGTCGGGTGTGATCCCGGTGATCTTCGCCAGCTCGATCCTGTCGTTCCCCGCGCTCATCGCGAGCATCCTCCCGAACTCGAGCCCGTGGTTCGGGATCAAGGAGTGGATCAACGACAACCTCGTCGCCAGCCACAGCTGGTGGTACATGCTCTTCTACACGGTCCTCATCATCTTCTTCGCGTACTTCTACACGGCCATCGCGTTCAACCCGCAGCAACAGGCCGACATCATCCGCAAGCAAGGTGGTTTCATCCCCGGCATCCGGCCCGGGCCACCCACTGAGCGCTATCTCGCGAAGGTGCTGAACCGCATCACGCTGCCCGGCTCCCTCTTCCTCGCCGTGATCGCGCTCACGCCGCTCGTCGTCTTGAGCCTGTGGGACATCACGCAGTTCCCGTTCGGTGGTACTGCACTCCTGATCACCGTGGGTGTGGCACTCGAGACGATGAAGCAGATCGACAGCCAGCTGATGATGCGCAACTACGAAGGGTTCCTGGCCTGACGCCATGAGTCACGGACTCCGAATCGTGTTGCTCGGCCGTCAGGGTGCGGGCAAGGGAACCCAGGCGCAGCTGCTGGCCGACAACTACGGCGTGGAGCACCTCTCCACGGGCGACCTCTTGCGCGCCGCTGCGCAGGCCGGCACTCCGGCCGGTCTCGAAGCCAAGCGCTTCATGGACGCGGGCGAGCTCGTCCCCGACAACATCACCGTACGGGTGGTGGAAGAGCGCTTCGCCGGCGACTTCCTCGAACACGGCTTCGTGCTCGACGGCTTCCCGCGCACGCTCACCCAGGCCGAGGTGCTCGAGACCGTGCTCGACGGTCACTCGCTCGATCTCGTGCTCGACCTCGAAGTGCCCACCGAGATCGTGCTCGATCGCATTGCCGGTCGGCGCGTGTGCGTGCAGTGCGGCACCACGTACCACGTGAGCAACCCGCCGTCGAGCGACTGGACGTGCGACAACTGTGGCGGCCACGTGGTGCAGCGCGACGACGACACCGAAGATGCGGTCTCGCGGCGGCTCGAGATCTACGAGATCGAGACGGTGCCGATCATCGAGTTCTACCGCAAGGTCGGCAAGCTGGTGGTGGTCGACGGCGTCGACGAGACTGAAGTGGTGTTCAAGCGGCTCGTCGACGTGATCGAGCAGCGCTTCGACCCGAACTCCGAGTGATCTCCCGCAAGAACCCCGAACAGATCGCGCTCATGCGGCGTGCGGGACGGGTGGTCGCGGAGATGCACGAGCTGTG
>JBEVLJ010000101.1:0-3737 GCA_040509195.1 Acidimicrobiia bacterium | reverse complement strand
GCAGCTGGATCCATTGCAGTCGACATGTGCCCTCCCGAGCTCGAGTGCCATGAGGCTCTCACAGATCGACCGGGACCGCGGCGTGTCAGAGACCACTGCGCTGGGTAGACCACACGTTCCGCATGAAACCGACACGAGGGTCCACGCCGCTCAGCCGATTGGTGCACGCGATCGATCGCGTCACTTCGCGACCCGCCACTGCGGTCGTCGTGCTCGTGTTGGTCGCCGTCTTCGGCGTGGCACTCGCCATCGCCGGTTTCCCGGAAACCTGGGAGACGGCGTTCGCTGCACTGTGCGCGGCCGTCACCACGGTCATGGTCTTCACCATCCAGCACACCCAGACGCGCGAGCAGGCCGCCACGCAGTTGAAGCTCGACGAGCTGATCCGCGCGCTGCCCGATGCCGACGACCGCCTCGTCCACGTCGAAGCCGGAGCCGACGAGGAGCTCAAGGAGCTCGAGCAACGGCAGGTCGAGCACCACATCTCGATCCGCACCGACGACTGAGCCGCCGCGCTCCTACGTGGTGACGATGATCAGCGCAGAGAGCAGCAGCGCGCCGACAATCGCCACCGCGGTGATCACACGTGGCCAGAGCGCGACGGGCGTGACCTGACCTTCGTCCACGTCGCGCGCCACGCTCGCGTGGAGCCACCATCCGAGGGCGATGAGTGCAGCCCCGCACAGCACCAGGATCACTCCGGCGCCCGTGTAGAGCCGCTCGTCGGACACCGTGTCCTCCTCGGGGGCAACGATCAATGCCACCTTGCCGACGACGAAGCCGAGCCCGAACAGCGCGATGCCGGTGCGCAACCACGCCAGGAACGTGCGGTCGTTCGCGAGATCTGATTGCGATTTCATCGGCTCTGCGTGGGGTTGATCGACGGGCGGGGACGTGCGAACGCTAGCTGCGAACGGATGCGTCGGCTCGTTGATCGCCGACCACACGTGGCGCGTCGCCGGGTCGGAGGTCGAGCCGGCGCAACAGTTGCGCGTTCAACGCAACCACGATCGTCGAGAGGCTCATCACGACCGCGCCGACCTCTGGGCCGAGCGTGATTCCCGCCCAACCGAACGCGCCGGCGGCGAGGGGGATGACGAGCACGTTGTACCCCGCGGCCCACGCGAGGTTCTGCTGCATCTTGCGGTAGCTGCGGGCCGAGAGTCGTACGAGCGAGACCACGGCGCGGGGGTCGTTCGACGCCAGCACCACGTCGGCCGACTCGATGGCCACGTCGGTGCCGGCGCCGATCGCGATGCCCACGTCGGCACGCGCCAGCGCCGGCGCGTCGTTCACGCCGTCGCCGACCATCGCGACCGAGAGGCCGCGTTGCTGGAGCTCGGCGACCTTCGCGTCCTTGTCCTGCGGGAGCACCTCGGCCATCACTTCGTCGACACCGAGCGCACGACCGACCGCGTCGGCCACTTGGTGCGCGTCGCCCGTGATCATGATGATGCGCTTGCCGAGTCGATGCAGTTGTTCGACGGCCGCCGCAGCTTCGGGTCGGATCTCGTCGTCGAGCGCGACCGCACCGAGCACCTCGTCGCCGCGCAGGAGGTACAACACTGCGGAACCTCGCGCTCGCCAGTCACCGGTGCGCGCGTGGAGCGCGGCGGGTTCGGAGAGGCCGCGTTCCCGCAACCACGCGGGGCCACCCATCGCGTATCGCGTCCCGTCGACGTCGGCTTCGACCCCGCGACCGCTCAGCGCGCGGAAGTTGGTCGCGGGTGTAAGCGGTTGGTCGCTCGCGGCAGCGACGATCGCACGCGCCAGAGGGTGTTCGCTGTCGGCTTCGACCGCCGCCGCGAGCCGCAACACGTCGTCGTTGTCGAGGCCGACGCCAATGACGCCGGCGACCACGTGCTGCCCTTTGGTGAGCGTGCCGGTCTTGTCGAACAGCACCACGTCGACCGTGCGCATGCGCTCCAGTGCGAAGCGACTGCGGATCAGAATGCCGGCCTGGGCGGCAATGGCGGTCGACAGTGAGATCACGAGCGGGATCGCGAGGCCGAGCGCGTGCGGGCACGCCACCACGAGCACGGTGACCGTGCGGACGACCGCTTCCTCCGCGTCACCTGCGAGGTTCCACGCGATGAACGTGACGACGCCGGCACCGGCCGCGACGTAGAAGAGCAACGCGGCGAAGCGATCGGCGAGCGCTTGCGCTCGGCTCTGCGATGCCTGCGCATCGGCGACGAGGCGTTGGATGCCGGCGAGCGCCGTGTCGTCGCCGAGCGCGTCGACACGCACGCGGATCGACGAGTCGGTCGACACCGTGCCGGCGATCACGCGATCGCCAGGTTGCTTGGCGACGGGTGTGCTCTCGCCAGTGACCATCGACTCATCGAGTTCGGCATCGCCGTCGACGATCACGCCGTCGGCCGGGACGCGTGCGCCGGGCCGGACGAGCACGACATCGTCGAGGCGCAGCTCGTCGAGCGCGACGGTGTCGACCTCGCCGTTCGGCCCGATGCGTTCGGCCTCGTCGGGCAGTAGCTCGGCGAGCGCGCCCAGCGCCGACTGCGCTTGGCCGAGCGCCTTCATCTCGAGCCAGTGGCCGAGCAGCATGATCGTGATCAGCGCCGCGAGCTCCCACCAGAACTCGAGGTCGAACCACCCGAAGCTGGTCGCGAGTGACGCGACGTAGGCCACCGTGATGGCCAACGAGATGAGCAGCATCATCCCGGGCTGACGACTCTTGATCTCCGAGCGGCCACCGTCGAGGAACGGCCAGCCCGACCAGAAGAAGAGGACCGAGCCGAGCACCGGCCCGACCAGGTCGATGCCGCGGAAGGTCAGCTCGTACCCGAACCAGTCCATCACCATCGGGCTGGTGATCACGACGGGGATGGTCAGCAGCAGGCTCCACCAGAACCGACGCCTGAACATCGCGATGTGGTCACCGTGTCCGCCATGCCTGCCGTGCCCGTGGTGCTGGTGCCCAGAGTGCTCGTGGTGCTGGTGTCCAGAGTGCTCGTGATCCGTGTGATCGTGCGGCGCGTGGTGCTCCATGACGCGTAATACTATACCCCCCTACTGTATTTTAAGAGCGAATTTCGGGTCGTGTGACGCGCCCGCAAAAGGGGTTAGATTGTCCGGACCGACGGAATCGTGCTGTGGCACGAACTTCGCTCGCGTGCGGGAGGAACACGAAGCATGAGCGACACCGAGCTCTCCCCGACTCCACCGCGCGGCTCCGGGTTGCGTCGCGCGCTCGCGGTCGGCGTGGTCGCCGCGCTCGCGATCATCGCGGTGCCCGTGCTCGGCAGCGTCAGCGACAACGACGAGTCGAACGCCGACCGGAAGCAGGGCGATCACCACGACGCCGACCGTCGAATTCCCGACGGCGACCCCATGACCATGGTGCGCGCCGCGATCAGCAGGACCGTCGCGACTGGGAGCTACGACACCGAGCTCTCGATCCTCACGACGCATCCGGTCACATACTCGGGACAGTGTGGACCAAACACCACGAGCGGACCCGGAGGTACGTGCCCAACCGAATCGGCGACGAGGACCTTCGTGGTGACCGGCTCGACGACCGTGAACTTCGATCCGTTGATCAGTCGCTACGACGTCAACACGTCGGTCGGACCGCTCATCGTGTACTTCACCTCCACGTCGGTGTGGATGAGCTCACGCAGCTCGGCGCCCCCGCCGATCCCGACGCCGCTGCCCAACTTCGCCAGCTCTGTGCGGAGCGTGTTCGGCCCGAGTCAGGGCGCATTCGAGATGAT
>JBEVLJ010000100.1:0-3057 GCA_040509195.1 Acidimicrobiia bacterium | reverse complement strand
GTCGAGTCGCTGTCGACCGCGTGGGGCGTCGACGTCGACGACGACGGCAAGACCGTGTGGTTCGAGATCGACTGCGACGAGGCCACCGAAGAGGTGCACGGAGACTGAGCTCACGGCAGGACAGACTCCTGGGATGTCGCGAGTTCGTGTGCTGGGTGCGCTGACCGTGTCCGGACTCACGCTGGTCGCGTGTTCAGGGAGTCCCGCGAAGCAATCGACCGGCACCACGTCGATGAGTCGCGCGCCGCAGTCGACCCCGACGGGGCTGCCGAGCTCGACGACGCACGCGGATCCGTGCGCGGTCCGTGCCCAACGCATGCCCGACAACATCGATGCGGTGTACGCGACTGCGCTCGCGTTCGCGCCCGACGGGCGTCTCTTCTTCGCGGAGCGCGGCGGCACGGTGAGGGTGGTGCAAGACGGTGAGTCGCGCGTGTTCGCCACCGTCCCCACCGTCACGACCGAGGCGGGCGGCGGCTACAGCGAACGCGGGCTGCTCGGCCTCGCGATCAGTCCGACCTTCTCGCAGGACCACTTCGTGTACGCGTTCTCTTCGTTGGCGAACCGCACGCAGCAGGAAGTCATCCGATGGACGGACTGCGCGGGCGTGGCCAGCGATCCGACTGCGTTGCTCGAGTACCCCGCGGGGTCGGACTGTTGTCACAAGGGTGGCCGGCTCGCGTTCGGTCCCGACGGCAAGCTCTTCGTGACGCTCGGCGAGCTGCATCAGTCGTCGGCCGCGCAGGACACCGCCAACGTGCGCGGCAAGGTGCTGCGCTACGACCCCGACGGATCCGTGCCGTCCGACAATCCGTTCGGCGCCGACAACCCCGTGTGGGCGTACGGCTTCCGCAACCCGTACAGCATCGCGTTCTCGCCGAGCGGGCAGCTCGCGATCGTGAACAACGGTCCGACCGGCGACGCGGGAAGCCCGACGACGGGATACGACACGCTGTTCCTCGACGTGGTGCGCGGGGGCGGTTACCAGTGGCCGTACTGCTACGGGTACAGCCACCTGCTCGGTGGCGCGACCTCGTGCGGCGCCGGACAGACGGCGCCCGACTGGAGCAGCGAGACCGCGACGTACGTGCCGACCGGCGCAACGTTCGTCGACGCCTCAGGCCCGGCCGCGTACGCCGGACACCTCGTGTTCTGCACGTTCGACCGGGGCATGCTGATCGTCACCCCAGGCAGTCCTCACGCCACCGTGGCGCAGGGACCGTCGACGTGTGTGCTCGACGTCGTGCAAGGACCCGATCACGCGCTCTACTACTCCGACACCGATCACATCCACCGCGAAACCTAGCCTCACGGTTCGTGCGGATCATCCGCCACACCAGGTGCCGGACCACTCCCAGGAGGCCTGCAATGGCCAGCGAAGCGATGAACATCCAGACCGATGACGGCGATTGCCGGAGCTGGGTCTTCACGCCCGATGCGGGGAGCGGACCCTGGCCCGGCGTGATCTTCTACATGGACGGCCTCGGAATCCGGCCCACCCTGTTCGACATGGCTCATCGCCTCGCCGATGCGGGGTTCGTGGTGCTGCTGCCCGACCTCTTCCACCGCGCCGGTCCGTACGACCCGCTCGACCCCGCCGAGGTCTTCTCCTCGCCGAGCGTTCGCGAAGCCTTGGGGCCGCTCATGGGCTCGACCGACAACCACCGGATCGCCCAGGACACGCGTGCGTTCCTCGACGCACTCGACGCGCGTGACGACGTCGCCGGCACGAAGGTCGGGACCACGGGCTACTGCATGGGCGGCGGCGCGTCGTTGACCGCGGCCGGCACCTACCCGGACCGCGTGGCCGCGTCCGCGAGCTTCCACGGTGGCGGCCTCGCGACCGACGCCGACACCAGCCCGCACCTGCTCGCCGGCGACATCCAGGCCAGCATCTACATCGGCGCCGCCGACAACGACGGCTCGTATCCGCCGGCGATGGCCGCGCGCCTGGTCGAGGCGTTGATGGCCGCCAGCGTCGACTTCCGTCACGATCTCTACGTCGGTGCCGCGCACGGGTGGACGATGGCGGACTTCCCCGTGTACCGCGCCGACGCCGCCGACCGGCACTTCGACGAGCTCGTCCACCTGTTCACGCAGACGCTCAGCTGAACCAACCCGCGGTCTTCAGCCCCCGCGATGCGCGCGCAACGCGTCGTCCTGCGCGAGCGCAACGAGGATCAACGCCCACGACGCGAGACCGTGCTCGCACCACTCGTTCGGCGCGACGAGACACTCGTCGGGGCAACGACACACACCGTCAGCCGCCCACTCCGCGATGGTGTCGGGTTCCGGCGGCGCCCAACCACTGTTGGCCTCGAACCACTCGTGCGCGTTGCGCACTGCGGTGTCCGCGTCCATTGCCACAGTTTCGCACTGGTTCGTCGCGAACCTCCGGCGCGGATTCCTCCAGTGCTGCGTTGACCGTGTCGAATGAACAGGACCCCCCAACTTCGAGGAGACTCTGTGAAGCGTCACCAGTGCACATCGATCGTCGCGACCGGATTGCTGTCGGCAGGAGCGCTCCTCGGAATGATCGGCGCAGCGGGAGCTGCGGTGCCGGCGAAGACCACCGCGTGCAAGGCGCTCGGCAAGGCGCAGGTGGAGAAGTACACGAGCCTCACTGCGTCGTCCGATGGCGCGGAGCCCGCGTTCGGCGGCGAGACCGCGTGCAAGTGGAGCCTGAACGACGGCGAGCAGACCGTTCGCGTGTGGCTCAACCAGACCAAGGGCATGTCGGGCAAGTACAACGAGCTCAAGAACGCCACCACCGACGAGGTGCCGGTCGCCGAGCTCGGGTCGAAGGCGTTCTACAGCGGCTCGGGCAACACCGTGACGTACCTCAAGGGCAAGACGCTGGTGCAGGTGCAGTACCTCGCCTCGGAGCGCACTCCGGAAGAGCAGCAGGCCGGTGCCGTCGCGCTGGCGAAGACCACCATGTCGCGGAGCTGACCCTGGAAGCGGTCAAGGCCTGAGAGTGCGCTCGGAGGGATTCGAACCCCCAACCTTCTGATCCGTAGTCAGATGCTCTATCCGTTGAGCTACGAGCGCAGGGTG
>JBEVLJ010000099.1:0-4337 GCA_040509195.1 Acidimicrobiia bacterium | reverse complement strand
CCTGCGCCAGGTGGGCGTGGTGGTCGCCGTGAGCGCCGCAGTGGTCGCGTTCGCGGCCTACCGCGTGTGGCAAGCCTTCGCCGGTCCACCGGCGATCTGGAACGACTCCCTCGACTACCCGGTCTCGAAGGTGTGGGCGGGTTCGCGCCCACCACTCGTGCCGGCACTGCTCGGGTTCGCGGGCACGGCCACGCGGTTCGTCGTCATCGAGGTCGTCGTCGCGATCGCCGCGTGGACGCTGCTCGCCCTCGTGGTCGCGCGGTTGATGCCATTGCGGTGGCGAGCAGTCGCCGCAGTGCTGGTGCTCGCGTACGGCTGCACCACCGCCGTCGTGCGTTGGGACCGTTCCATCCTCTCCGAGAGCCTCGCGATGAGTGTGCTCGCACTCTTGCTCGCGGCCGTGCTCGCTGCCGGTCACGGTTCGCTCTCGTGGTGGAACGTGGTCGCGCTGGTCGCGGCCGGCGCGCTCTTCGCGTCGGTGAAGGACGCGCACGTGTGGATGGTGTGGCTGCTCGCGATCGTGGTGGCGATCGACACCGTCGTACGCAGCCGCGGCGTGAAGGGTGTCGTCGCGGCCTTGGGCCTCGCGTTGTGCGCCGGCGCGTTCCTGGGCGGGTCGATGAGCGCGCACCGCGCCGACGAGCCGATCGCGCACGCCTACTTCGTGCGCGTGTTCCCCTACCCCGACCGCGTGCAGTGGTTCGCAGACCACGGGATGCCCAACGCCGACCAGGTGAACGAGTACGCGCGCGCCACCGTCACCCCGCGCGGCGAGGCACCGGTCGTCGGCATCGACTCGCACGACGGGCTGGTGCAACCGCTCATCCGATGGCTCGCGCGCGACGGCGAACGCGTGTACCTGCAGTGGCTCGCCCAGCATCCCTGGATCGCGCTCACCGAGCCCTTCGTCACGCCGGAACGCGCGTTCAACTTCGCGCAGGGCGACATCGGGATGTACTCCGCACCCGGGCGCACCGAGCTCGGACCGCTCGACCGATTGATCTTTCCGCCCGCGGTGCTCATGGTGGCGATCGCAGCGTTCGCACTCACCGGCGGGCTGCGGTCCGATCTCCGACGGCAAGGGTGGTGGTGGCTCCTGGTCGCGTTCGGTGGCATCGGCGTGGTGCACATGCTCCTGGCGTGGCACGCCGACGGCATGGAGACCACGCGGCACGCCGTCGTCGCGAATGCGCAGGCGCGCCTGTGTGTGGTGATCCTCGCGGCCGCGGCGCTCGCGGAGTTGTCGTCACCGCCGGCGCGGGTTTCATCGGCCGAGCCGGTCGGTACATTGTCGCATGGCTTCCTACGACGACATGCCGGCACCCGAACCAAAAGAGATCGACGAGAAGAACTGGCTCGTCCTGAAGGACCTCCTCGACCGGGCGACCTTGAAGGGGCATCCGTACGAAGCGGGTCCCGCAAGTGGGGGGACTGAGCAGTGCGACAACTGTCTCTACTACCTCGACCCTGACGACAAGATCTCGTACTGCTGGCACCCGACGCTGCGCATCCTTGTCGGCGGCGAGTGGTGGTGTCAGTGGTGGGAGAAGATTCCCGCCGACTGACCGCTCTCAGTCCGCGCGCTTGGTGGTCGGGGCCGGGTCGTTCTCCTCGTCGGTCAGGCCGTGCTCGTTTGACTCCGACGTGACGAACTCTCTCAGACCGCGCGCCGGCGGCACGGCGTCGGCCAGCGCACCGAGCAGCTTGCGCGCCTTCGCCTCGGAGATGTTGGGGAGTCGCTTGAGCGCCTCGATGTCGCGCTGATCCGCGCGCGACAACCTGCCCGACTCAGTGGCGCGCTGTACCGCGTCGTCGATCGCATCGGTCACGCCTTGCTGTCGCGCGATCGCGGCGTTCATGCGCGTCACCGTCGCGAACAGATCACCGCTGCTCGTGAAGTTGACGGCGAACACGTTCGGGATCTTCTGACGTTCGGTGATGCACTCGTCGAACCGCTTCGTCAGCGCGGTGGCCGAGTTGGTCTTCTTCGCCACGACCGGATCGGGCAGACCACCGGGGTTGATCCAGTGGTTCACGATCAGCAGACCCTTGCCGGTGCCACCCCGGTTCGGTTCGCAGTTGAACGCGTCGGCGTTCTTGAAGTTGTACGGGGTCTCCTCCGACACCTTGTAGGTGTTGAACAACCACGGGTAGGTGGCCTTCTGCTTCTCGAACATCACCACGAGCCGCCGCGGGTTCGCCTCGCTCGAGATCACTTCACCCTTCTGGTTCTTCGTCTCCGTCACCACCATCGAGTGGAGCGACGGCCACGGATCGGCCTTGTGCTTCGGGCGGTACACCATGTCGAGCAGATCGGCATCGGCGAGCGCCTGGCGGAAGTCCTTCGGCTTCACGTAGTCCTCGATGTCGATGACGACCACGTCGGTGAGGTTGCGCTGCAGGAAGTCGTGGATGCCGCGCAACACATCTGCCGCGGGCACCGCGCCCAGCTCGCAGTAGTCGTGGCAGAAGTACACGTCCTTCTTGTTGCCCGAAGTGTCGGCCGTCCCCGTGAGCGCGCCCAACCGGTCGAGCTGGCGCACCGCCGACGGTCCGCGCTGCTCCTCGAGCTCCTTGCGGCTCAACCCACCGGCGAGGTTGGTGCGCACGAGGCCGTTGTCGTCGTAGCCGTAGTAGGCGTCGAGCATGAGGAAGCGCGCGCCGGCGTTGAGCTGCTCGGGCACCGTGATCGCGTGTTCGGCGCCGTAGAAGTCGTATGCGCTCGACGACATCGCGTTGTGACTGCCGGGCCACACGATCGTGTCGAGCGTCTGCGCGCACAACTCGATGTACCCGTTGCAGCCCTGGTTGGTCGGGTTCGCGCCCGGCTCGTGGGTGCTGGCCGACAACAACGCAGCGGCACCGCCGCCCGTCACGACGAACCCCGCGATCAACGCGACGAGCACCAACGCGACCTCGCGTTTGTGCAGTCGCTTGAGTGAGTGGTCGGTGACCAGCGCACCCGAGGCACGCAAGCACACGACGATGCCCACGTAGAGCACGACGAGTGCGAGCGCAACGCCCGTCCACGAAAGCAACATCACCAAGTTGGTGAGTGCGAGCCCGGCCAACCCGGCGAGGGCGAGCCCTCCAGCGAAGCGCCAACGCCGACTCGCGCGCTTCGCCGTGAACCACTCGCGCACCCGATCGACCCGGTGGCGCAGGTCGCCGCCGTCGTGTCCGGGAGCGAGCGCGAGCAGCAGGCCGATCACCAACATCGCCTTCCCCGCGCCGTAGAGACGTCCGATGAGCACGTCGATGAACGCGGCCACCGCGTCACCGCGGCCAGGGTCGTTCGTGGCCGCCACCACCGCGAAGATCGGTACCGCGAGCCCTACCCCCATGATGAGTGCGCCACCCACCGCGATGCTCACCCCGATCGCACGGATGGCGTGCACGTGGTCGCGCGCGCGATGGATCGTGAACCCGAGCAACCCGATCCCGAGCACGAGCAACGGGAGGTAGAGCAGGTTCACGGCGTCGCTTGCGTTGAACAGCGCGTCGACGGTCTCCGACTGCGAGATCGTGGTGGTGGCACTCAGCACGTTGGGCGGGAGCTTCTTCGCCAACGCGGGGCTCGCGGCCTCGAGCGCGGCGCGCACCGTGATCGCCGCTTGTGCCGACGACACGTTCACGCGTTTCGACTGCGAGATCCTGAACACCTGGTCGTGCGCGAGCACCGCGAAGTCGTACACCGCGTCGTGAACGGGCTGGGCCGTGATCGCTTCGGAGATCGCGCTCGTCACCGCAGGTCGCGCGGCCGACACGAAGTTCGACGTCTTGGCGAGCCGCAACGTGGCCTGATCGGCCACGTAGTCGCGCACCTCGCGACGTTGCGACGACGTGGCCACCACGTCGGCGAAACCGTTGGCGTCGAGCACGCGACTCGAGAGCCACCACCCCACCGCGCTGAGCGCAAGGAGGGCCACGCCCACGACCGCGAGCAGTCGAACGGTGTTCCGCCCCAGACCCTGCCCTTCCTTCATCGTGTGAAGTCTGGCATCACGTGCAGTGCTGGCATCGCCACGACACGCAGACGCCGCCGAGCGCCGGGAGGACGCCGGGAGGAATTGGTCCGGGATGGGCACGAACCCGGCAGCCACGACGTTGTAACCAGTGCGAGCCGCCATCGGTCGAAGTTCGCTGAGCGGCGGTAGCGAAGGAGCACTCCAGATGACCAAGATGATCCGAGACCTGCTCACGTTCGGACGCTCGTTGACCCGACACCTCCCCGAGCACCCGTACCCGAGTGATCACCCGTGGAAGGTGCATCACGACCCGGAGCGCCCACGCGGCTGACGCCGAACCCGAGCACACCCGAGATCAGCGGCCCGACT
>JBEVLJ010000098.1:0-3123 GCA_040509195.1 Acidimicrobiia bacterium | reverse complement strand
GACGATCGTTCCGGCGATCCCAACGCCGATGACCCGAATGCAGAGACGTGGTCGGTGGCCCGCGTTGCGGTCGGTGGCGCGCTGGTGGTCGCGGGAGTGGGTGCGTTCCTCGCCACCCAAGGCGCGTTCCGTGCGGTCGGCCAAGGGCTGCTGGCCATCGCTGTGATCCTCGGCGGCCTCGCACTCGTGTTCGGACCGTGGCTGTGGCGACTCTGGACCGCACTCATCGAGGAGCGCAGCGAGCGCATCCGTTCCGACGAACGCGCCGAGATGGCCGCGCACCTCCACGACTCGGTCTTGCAGACCCTCGCCTTGATCCAGCGGCGCGCCGACGACCCGCGTGCGGTCGTCGCCCTTGCCCGCCGGCAAGAGCGTGAGCTGCGCTCGTGGTTGTTCGGTCGCTCGCCGGCGCGCGCCGACCTCGATTTCGCCGCGGCACTCGAAGCGGTGGCAGCCGACGTCGAGCAGCGTGAAGGCGTTCCGATCGAGACGGTGCTCGTCGGCGGCGAGTTGCCACTCGACGATCGCCTCAGCGCGCTCGTCGCCGCGAGCCAGGAGGCAATGGTGAACGCGGCGCGCCATTCCGGCGCCGACGTGGTCGCGGTCTACGCAGAGATCGAGGAAGGATCCGCGACGGTGTTCGTGCGCGACCGCGGGCGTGGCTTCGATCCCGATGCGGCCACCGCGAGCAGCGCGACCACCGGCCGCGGCATCGCCGAATCGATCGTCGGGCGGATGCAGCGCAACGGTGGTGCAGCCTCGGTGCGATCGCGTCCCGGCGGCGGCACCGAGATCGAGCTGTCGATGCAACGCGTCGCGGCGTGAGCACGCCGCGCGTGTTCCTGGTCGACGACCACCACCTGTTCCGCAGCGGAGTGCGCGCCGAACTGGGCGACGAAGCCGACGTGATCGGCGAAGCGTCAGAGGTCGACGCGGCGATCGAGATGATCGGCGAACGCGTGCCCGACGTCGTGCTCGTCGACGTGCACCTGCCCGGTGGTGGCGGTGAAGCCGTGATCCGCGGCGTGCTCGCCGAGCATCCGTCGATCCGGTTCCTCGCACTGTCGGTGTCGGACTCCCCCGACGACGTCATCGCCGTGATACGCGCCGGCGCGCGCGGCTACGTCACGAAGACGATCTCGGGGCCGGAGCTCGTCGACGCCATTCGTCGCGTCGCGGCCGACGACGCCGTGTTCTCACCGCGCCTCGCCGGGTTCGTGCTCGACGCCTTCTCGCACGTACCCCTCGACGTGAGCGATCCCGAGCTCGATCAGCTCACGTCACGCGAGCGCGAAGTGCTGCAACACATCGCGCGCGGATACGCCTACAAAGAGATCGCACGTCAGCTCGGCATTGCCAACAAGACGGTCGAAACCCACGTGTCGTCGGTGTTGCGGAAGCTGCAGCTGTCGAACCGCCACGAGCTCACGCGCTGGGCCACCGAACGCCGCATCGTCTGAACATCACCTCCGCCGCTGGTCGTCACACGACCGCAATCCAAAGGACCGCCCGGCTCCGTACCCTTGGGGGATGGCGGTCGAATGATGGCAACCAGCGATGTGCGGCCCGAAGACCGAGACCTGGGTCCCGGCGTCGAGCCGCGGGGCCGTCCGGTCGGGCGGCGCGTCGTGCTCGGCCTCGCGGGCGTCGGTGCGGCGGGCGTGTTGCTCGGTGCGCGGATCCAAGACCTCCTCGAGCGCACCGTCGGTCCGCTCATCTCGAAGGACGGCACCGGCCTTGCGTCGCTCCTCCCTTTCGGCCGCTTCCGCATCTACTCCGTCACCACCGAGCTTCCCAAGCGCAGCCGCGCCGAGTACACGCTGCGCGTCCACGGCCTCGTCGGCCAAGAACGCACTTTCTCCCACGACGAACTCGTTGCGATGACACCCACGTCGCTCACGCGCGACTTCCAGTGCGTCACCGGATGGCGGGTGCACGACGTGATGTGGAAAGGCGTCAGGTTGAGCGACGTGCTCGATTCGGTCGGCGCGCAACCCGACGCCAAGTACGTGCTGTTCACCTCGTTCGACGGCACGTACACCGAGAGCCTCTCGATGGAGCAGGCACGACGACGCGACGTGCTCGTGGCGTACGAGTTGGAAGGTGACCCGCTGTCGACGGCACACGGCGGGCCCGTTCGGCTCTACGTCGCACCGATGTACGGCTACAAGAGCTTGAAGTGGTTGGAGACCATCGAGGTGAGCAACGAGCTGCGCCGCGGCTACTGGGAGAAGAAGGGCTACGACACCGACGCGTGGGTCGGCCGATCGAACGGACGCGACGACGATGCCGTCTGACATCGCGACCACGCGACGTCTCGCCGCGGAGCCGCCGTTGCTGCGGTTCGACGTGCGCACGCGCGTGCTCCACTGGGTGAATGCAGCGTTGTTCATCACGCTCATGCTCACGGGTGCCGCGCTGTACGCCGGACCGGTCTCGGAGATCGTCGGCAACCGCGAGCTGGTGCGCAACGTGCACGTGTACTGCGGGCTGCTGCTTCCCCTCCCGCTGGTGCTCGCGGTGCTCGGCCATCGCGGCGCACGCGTGCGTGCCGATCTCGGTCGACTGAATCGTTGGGATCCGGCTGACGGGCGCTGGTTCCGCAAGCGCGAGCGCGGCCAGGTGCGTCTCGGCAAGTTCAACCCGGGACAGAAGCTCAACGCCGCGTTCATCGCCGGCTCGGGCCTGGTGATGCTCGCGACCGGTTCGATCATGCACTGGTTCAACGCGTTCCCGCTCGACTGGCGCACCGGCGCGACGTTCGTGCACGACTGGTTCGCGCTCGGCATCTGGGTCGCGGTGCTCGGGCACATCTGGTTCGCGCTGCGCGACAGCGACGCGCTCGAAGCGATGATGGTGAACGGTCACGTCCCCGCGTGGTGGGCGTACCGTAAGGCGCCACGTTGGTACGACGAAGCACGGCCCGCAGCGACGGGTCCCGACGAACACGTGAGCGCCGAGCATTGAGCACCACCTCCACACCCGATGCGGTGCTCGCGGCCATCGACGACGACACCGACCGTGCGCGCGGCGAGCTCGAGTCGCTCGTGCGCATCCCGAGCATCAGCGGCGATCCGGCGCACGCGGGCGACGTGCACGCGTCGGCCGACGCGGTCGCCGCGC
>JBEVLJ010000097.1:0-3637 GCA_040509195.1 Acidimicrobiia bacterium | reverse complement strand
GCGTGCGTGAGGAACACGCCTTCGACGCGCTCCGCGTTCTCGCGCAGGTAGGTGAAATCGGGCAGGACGAGATCGACGCCAGGCATGTCGACGTCGGGGAACATGATCCCGCAGTCGATGACGAGGATTCGATTCTCGACCTCGAGGCACATGCAGTTGCGCCCGATCTCGCCGAGTCCACCGAGGAACGTGATCTTGACGGCCGGCTGCGACATCAGAGCTAGAGGCTAGCTCCCGTCACCTGACCCGCACGCGCTGCCACCTCGAGACTCTCCTCGAGCACTTCCGTCTCGGTGTCGACCCAGTCTTCGAACTGGATCACGCCGAGCTCGGTGAAACGATCGCGCAGCCAACCGTCGCCCGCGTCGAGCAAGCCCAGCTTCTTGCAGTTGGGCACGATCTTCGAGAACAACATCGTCTGGAAGATCGGACGCTCGGGCGACTGCTGCATCGCCTTCACCGCTTCCTTGACGTCGACGCCCATGCGCTCCCACGTCTCTTGCTGCATGAAGCGGTCGCGCATGCGCACTGCAGCTTCGAACGCGAACTCCTGTCGTTCGCGGATCTCCGCGTTGGTGAGCTGTTGGTAGTACTCCTGCAGCGACAGCACACCGAACGCCACGTGACGCGCTTCGTCGCTCATCACCTGGCGCAACAGCTGTTTGAGCAGGGGCTCGGTGGTCATCTGGTGCAGGAAGCCGAACGCGGCCAACGCAAGGCCTTCCACCATGATCTGCATGCCGAGGTAGGTCATGTCCCACCGGGAGTCGGCGATGATCTCGTCGAGCAGCATCTCGAGGTGCGCGTTGATCGGGTAATGGCCTGACAGCTTCGTGTCGAGATAGCGCGAGAACACCTCCACGTGACGGGCTTCGTCCATCACCTGGGTGGCGGCGTAGTACTTCGCGTCGATCCACGGCACCGTCTCGACGATCTGCGCGGTGCAGATGAGCGCGCCCTGCTCGCCGTGCAGGAACTGCGACAGCGTCCAGTTCTGGCTCTCGACGCCGAACTGGATCCACTCCTTGTCGCCCCACTTCTCGAACGGCGTGCCGGTGTGATCGGCGTGACGGTCGAAGCCGTTCTGGTTCTGGTTGTTCTCGGCGACCTTCTCCTGGTCGACGTCGATGTGCCAGGGGAGATCGTTCGCGTCCCACATCGAGTGCTTCGCCTTTTCGTAGAGCTTGCCGAGCGCGGGCCGCGTGCGCTCGTAGTCCCACGTGAAGATCGTGTCGGCCTCGGCGCGCACCGTGTGCGCCACTTCGTCGACGTCGGTGTTCGTGATCGCGAGGATCTCGTCGAGATCGTCGACGTCTGCACGCCCGATCAAGTCGGTGTGATCAGCCATGGGCGGTCTCCGAGGCTTCGACGGGTGCGGCGCGCACCTGTCGACGGTACCCCCGGCAGCTCAGAGAACGAAGGGGGGCGCGATCTGGTCGATGCCGGCAGCGATGCGTTCCAGCGCAGGGCGATGCAGATGGGCGAACATGATGTGTTGACGGGCAGCCTGCACGTCGGCCAGGCGGTCGAGCAGCGGGTGGCCGAGGTACGCCGCCGAGCCTCCAGCCAGGCGATGCGCCTCCGACGTTGCATGCACCGCGGTGTCGAGCGCGTGGTGCACCGAGAGGAACGCGCGGGCTTGGAGCTGGCGTGATGCGCGCTCCCCCGCGCTGGCACGCTCCCAGATCAGGGCCGTTGCGTGCAGCAATCCCGCTTCCGCCGCGCGGAGCGCGGACTCCGTCACGGCGAGCTCGGCCAGTGCGACTGGATCGTCGGCCAGTGTGCCGCGCATGCCGCCCGCGCCGTCGACCACCATGCGCTGCACTTCTGCGATTGCGCCGCGCGCCACGCCCATCGGCGCCGCAACCAACACCGGACCGAGCACGCTGAACAACGGCGTGTTCCAGAGCGCGCCGCTCGGCCACGGCGTGTCACCGAAGGTGCACGCACGGGCGAGATCGAACTCCACGTTCTCGACCCGCACGTGATGACTGCCGGTGGCGCGGAGACCCGCGCTCACCCACGTGGGCTCGATGACGACCGCGTCGGCCGGCACGACCACGAGGCGCGGAATGGGCTCGTGCTCGCCATCCGCATTCTGCACGAACGCGCCCAGCCCGATCGCCTGGGCATGTTGGCAGTTGCTCACGAACGGCCAACGCCCGTTCAGCACCGCGGTGGCCTTCCCGTTCGCGCGAACCGCGACACCAGCGGGCGCGAACATCGCCGCATTTCCCGCGTCAGGATCGGTGAACACCTCACGCGCGCCGGCCTCCGAGATGTAGCCGGAGAACACACCCGATCCCGCGGAGATCGCGGCGCACCACGCGGTGCTGCCGTCGACTTCACCGATGCGCGCGACCATCTCGTACAGCGCACCAGGGTCGAGCTGATCCCCTCCCAACGCCTCCGGAAGCAGCGCTCGGTTGATCCCGGCAGGAGCGAAGCGCGCCGCAACGTCGTCGTCGAGTCGACCCGCCTCGTTAGCGTCGTGCGCGTGCTCCGCGGTGAGCGTGAGGAGCTCGTCGAAGGCCGCAACCATCGATGTTGCCTCCTACAGGCCGAGTAGCTCGTCGAGACCGAACGTGAGACCGGGCCGTTCGCGCACGCCGCGCACCGCCAACAGCACGCCGGGCATGAAGCACGAAGTGCGGTCATACGAGTCGTGACGGATCGTGAGCGACTGGCCGTCCTTGCCGAGGAGCACTTCTTGGTGGGCGACGAGGCCGCGCAACCGCACCGAGTGGATCGGGATCCCCGCGCCACGCGCGCCGCGCGCACCCTCGAGCGTGACCTTGGTCGTGGGGTCGGCACTCCACTCACTCGACGCCGCGGCCATGCGCTCGGCGGTGCTGATCGCCGTGCCCGACGGCGCGTCGACCTTGCCGTCGTGGTGCAGCTCGATGATCTCCGCGCTGTCGAAGTAGGGCGCCGCCATCTCCGCGAAGCGCATCATCAGCACTGCGCCGATCGCGAAGTTGGGGGCGATCACCGCGTTCGCGCTCGACGCGTCGAACCGCTTCGCGAGTGCGTCGATCTCGTCGTGCTCGAACCCACTCGTGCCGACGACCGCGTGCACGCCCGTGTCGGCACACCACTCGAGGTTGCTCCGCGCCGCCTCGAGCACGGTGAAGTCGACCGCCACCTCGGCGCCTGCGTCGAGCAGGGCGTCGGCGTGGCGCGTGACGTTGAGGCTCGCGCCGTTCACTCCGAGCTGGCGCAGGTCGATGCCCACCTGCTGCGGATCGACCGCTGCGACGAGCTCCATGCCGGGATCGTCGACGACGGCTTGGCACACGGTGACACCCATGCGCCCACCGGCGCCCAACACGCCTACACGAATCATCTGGCGCTCACCATGCCCGGGAATCTAGGCGGAATGCGTGAGGTCGAGCTCCGAGATCGGGCCGACCGCAGCGAGCGTGCGCTCTCCCGGTGCCAGCACCCGGTCGATCACGCGCGCGACGTCGTCGGCGGTGACGCGTTCGACCTGCGCCACCACTTCGTCGATGTCGGGCACGATGCCGAGCGTGAGCTCGGCGCGACCGATGCGGTGCATGCGGCTCGACGAGCTCTCCAGCCCGAGTGCCATGGATCCCGCGAGGTGACCGATCGCGCTCTCGAGCTCGTGATCGGT
>JBEVLJ010000096.1:0-3535 GCA_040509195.1 Acidimicrobiia bacterium | reverse complement strand
AGCACCAGGAGCGCTTCGCGTTCGTCGCACAGGTCACGCACCGCTTCGAGGTAGTCGGGCGGAACCGGATTCACGCCACCTTCGCCCTGCACCACTTCGAGCATCACCGCACAGACCCGCTCGTCCATCGCGGCGGCGAGCGCATTGAGGTTGGCGAACTCCACCTGCCGGAAGCCCGACGGCAACGGTTGGAACACCTCTTGCTTCTGCGGTTGACCGGTGGCCGCGAGCGTGGTGAGCGTGCGGCCGTGGAACGACGCGTACGCGGAGAGCACGTGGTACCGCTCGCGCCCGCCGTTGGTCTGGCCGTAGCGCCGCGACAACTTGATCGCACACTCGTTGGCTTCGGCACCCGAGTTGGCGAAGAACAGGCGGCCATCGCCACCGAGAAGCGCGTCGAGGCGCGCCGCGACCTGGGGCTGCACCTCGTTGTAGTAGAGGTTCGAGATGTGCAGCAGCGTGCGCGCCTGCTCCGCGACCGCGTCGGCGATCTTCGGGTTGGCTTGGCCGAGCGACGTGACCGCGAGGCCGCCGAGGAAGTCGAGGTACTCGTTGCCCTCGCTGTCCCACAGCGTCGTGCCCTCACCGCGCACGAACGCGACCGGGAGCCGACCGTAGGTCTGCATCACGTGCTCGGCGTCGAGCGCGCGGATCTCGTCGAAGCTCAAGTGCCGTTCGAAGGTGTCGCTCATCACGCGTCCAGCCGATCGAGCTCGTTGACCACCATCGTGCCGATCCCCTCCCGGGTGAAGAATTCGAGCAACAGCGCGTGCGGCACGCGACCGTCGAGGATGTGCGCGCGGCTCACGCCGCCGCGCAGCGCGCGTACGCACGACTCCAGCTTCGGGATCATGCCGCCGTCGGCCTGACCGCTGTCGAGCATCGCCTCGAGGCCGTCGACGTCGATGCGCGACACCAGCGACTCCTTGTCGGCGTAGTCGGCGTAGAGGCCGGCGACGTCGGTGAGGTACACCAGCTTCTCTGCCGTGAGCGCTTCGGCGATCGCACCCGCGACCGCGTCGGCGTTCACGTTGTAGGCCTGACCGTTCACGTCGACGCCGATGGTGGCGATCACGGGGATGAGCTCTTCGCGCAGCAGCCGCTCGAGGATCGACGGGTCGATCTCGGTGACGTCGCCCACGAAGCCGAGCCGCTCGTCGCGCATCTCGACGGTGATGAGGTTCGCGTCTTCGCCCGACAGTCCGACCGCGTACGAGCCGTGCTGGTTGAGCGCGCCGACGACTTCACGATTGACTTTGCCGACGAGCGCCATGCGCGCGATGTCGACCGTCTCCGCGTCGGTGACTCGCAGCCCGTCGACGAACTCCGCGACCTTGCCGAGCCGGTTCATCAGATCGGTGATCTGCGGACCGCCGCCGTGCACGACCACTGGGTTCATGCCGACGAGTCGCATCAGCACCACGTCGCGCGCGAACAGGTCGGCGAGCGCGGGGTCGTCCATCGCGTGACCGCCGTACTTGATCACGACGATCTTGCCGGTGAATTCCCGGATGTACGGCAGCGCGTCGGCGAGGATCGCGGCCTTCTCGTGCACGTCGGCTTGTCGAGCGTCAGCGGTCATGACGTTCCCATGTTCTCGTCGACGTACGCGTGGGTGAGGTCGGTGAACAACATCGTGGCGGTGCCGTGGCCCGCGTGCAGATCACACACGATCTCGATGTCTCGCGCTCCCATCTTCTCTGCGAGGGCGTCGACGTCGTGCTCCGCCGCGATGCCATGGCGACACACCGTGACACCTTGGTACGACACCTCGACGTCTTCCTGGTCGAACCACGCGCCGCTCACCCCGAGCTCCGACAGCACCCGACCCCAGTAGGGGTCGTTGCCGTACAGCGAGCACTGCACGAGCTGACTGCTGGCGACCTGCCGCGCGGCGAGCTGTGCCTCGTGATTGGTGCGCGCGCCGTTCACGGTGAGCGTGGCGAGCTTCGTCGCGCCTTCTGCGTCGGCGGCCATCTGGCGAGCGAGGTCCGCGCACGCGGCCGCGAGTGCCTCACCGAGGAGGTGGAACGCGGGGCCGCTGTCGACCGTGATCACGTCGTTGCCGGCCTTGGCGTTGGCGAGCACGAGGACGGTGTCGTTGGTGCTCGTGCACGCATCGACGACGAGCGAGTTGAAGCTGGATCCGACTGCGTCGGTGAGCAGGATCTGGAGTGCGTCGGCGTCGACGGCCGCATCGGTGGTGAGCACCGCGAGCATGGTGGCCATCGCGGGTGCGAGCATCGCGGCGCCCTTGGCCATGCCGCCAACGCGAACCGTCGTGCCGCCGCCTCCGTGGCCGAACGGCGAAGCGGGAAGGTCGAGCTCGACCAGGGTCTGCTTCCGCACGGTGTCGGTGGTGAGCATGGCGTCGGCGGCGGCAAGGCCACCGGCGTCGTCGGCGGAGAGGTTCGCCGCGAGCTTGGGCACGCCGGTCTCGACGGGCGCCATGGGCATCGGGATGCCGATGAGTCCGGTCTGGCACACGAGCACGTCGGCGGTGGCGACGCCGAGGCCGGTCGCGGCGAGCTCGCACATGCGAAGCGAGTCGGCCCGGCCCTGCGCGCCGGTGGCCGCGTTGGCGTTGCCCGAGTTGAGCACCACCGCCGCGGCGCGGCCGTCGGCGAGATGCAGCTTCGAGACCTGCACGGGCGCGGCGGCCACCAGGTTGGTGGTGAACACCCCCGCGGCCGTCACCGGGACGCGGTCGACCGTGGCCACCATCGAGAGGTCGGGCGCGCCCGACGGCTTGATGCCACTGGCGAGTCCGCCGGCTTCGAAGCCCTGCACTGCGGTGACACTCACGGCATCAGTCCCGTCGTCGGCAGCCCGAGCGTCTCGGGGAGCTGGAGGAGGAGGTTGGCGTCTTGCACCATCTGGCCGGCGGCACCCTTGGTGAGGTTGTCGAGCGCCGCGATGGCAACGATCGTGTTGGTGCGCGGATCGTGACGCACCGTCACGTGCACCGAGTTCGACGCCATCGTGGCCTTCGTCGACGGCGACCGCTCGCTGACCACCACGAACGGCTCTCCGTCGTAGAACCGCTCGTAGTGATCCATCAGGTCGGCGGTGGTGAGGCCGTCGACCGCCGGCCGCGCGTAACAGGTGGCGAGGATGCCCCGCGACATCGGCACGAGGTGTGGCGTGAACAGCACCTGCACCGGCGCGCCGGCCACGTGCGTGAGCGCGAGCTCCATCTCGGCGGTGTGCCGATGGTCGAGCAGGCCGTACGCGGTGACGTTGTCACTCACCTCGGCGAACAGGCTCGTGGCCTTCAGGCCGCGACCCGCGCCCGACACGCCGGAGACCGCGTCGACCACGATGCCCGTGGGGTGCACGAGGCCGTCGGCCAGCAACGGCGCGAGCGCAAGCGACGCCGCGGTCGGGTAGCAGCCGGGCGCGGCCACGTGGCGCGCCGTCACGATGTCGTCGCGGTACAACTCGGTCATGCCGTACTGGAACCGGTCGAGCAGCTCGGGCGCAGTGTGTACCTCGCCGTACCACTGCTCGTACTCGGCGCGGGGCAGCCGGAAGT
>JBEVLJ010000095.1:0-2924 GCA_040509195.1 Acidimicrobiia bacterium | reverse complement strand
GCGCGTACGCCACGACGCAATCGCCATGCGTCACGCCGAGCCGCACCAACCCGGCGCGGCACCGCGCCACCGCCTCGGCGAGCTCGCCCCACGACAGGGCCATCGGCGGGCGGGTCTGGCTGTGCGCGACGACTGCGGTCTCGTCGGCTCGACGCATGGCCCATCGGAGTGCATGCTCGGCGTAGTTGAGCGTGCCGCCCTCGAACCACCGCGTGCCGGGCATCGCGGCGTTGGTGACCGCGTGCTCGGGCTTCGTGCCCCAGCGGGTGTCGCAGAACTCGGCAACCGACATCCAGAATCCGTCGAGGTCGTCGACCGACCACTGCCACAGCGACTCGTGGTCGTCGACCACCACGGCGCGCGACTCCCCCACCCATCGCATGAACGCGCCGATCTGGGTCGTCTCCAGCACGTCGCTCGGTGGCGACCAGAGGATCTCGCCTCGCATGGGAATGCCCTTCGATCACACGTCCGCCTTCGCGGCGCGGCAAAGATTACGGGCCTGCCGCGCTCGCGGCCGGCGCCCTGAGTCCATTTCACCGAACGGAAACGAGCAGACGTGGACGTACCGCATCACGGACGTTGGTTCGAAGACCTCCCGATGGGGTTGGTCATCCCGCATGCGCTCACGCGCACGGTCACCGAGACCGACAACGTGCTCTTCACGACCATGACGCTCAACCCCGCCCGCCTGCATCTCGACGCGGAGTACGCCGCATCCACCGAGTTCGGCCAGCCGCTCGTGAACAGCATGTTCACCCTGGCGTTGCTCGTCGGCATCTCCGTCCTCGAGACCACCCACGGCACCACGGTCGCCAACCTCGGCTTCGACGACGTCATGTTCCCGGCCCCGGTGTTCGTGGGCGACACCATCCACGCCCACTCGGAGGTGATCGCGAGTCGCCCGTCGTCGTCACGACCCGACGCCGGCCTCGTCACCTTCTTGCACTCCGCGTACAACCAACGCGACGAGCTCGTGTGTCGTGCGCGCCGGAACTCGTTGATGCACCGTCGCCCGACCGAGGTGTCGCACGATGACTGAATCCCCGTCGCGACGGCTGCGCAGCCTGTTGTTCGCTCCGGCCAGTCGTCCCGATGTGCTGGCGAAGCTGCCCCGCAGCGCCCCCGACGGCGTGGTCATCGACCTCGAAGACGCAGTGCCCGCCAACGGCAAGGTCGACGCTCGACCACACGCGCTCGAAGCCGGCCGATCGATCGCCGACGCCCATCCGGAGATCGCGGTCTACGTGCGCATCAACGCGGTCCCGACTGAGTGGTTCGCCGACGACATCGCCCTCGGCCTTTCGCCGGCAATCACCGGCGTGATCGTGCCCAAGTTGGAGTCGTTCACGCAGGTGGACGAAGTCGTCGAGGCGCTGCACACGCACTCGCTCGACCACCTCGGCATCGTCGCGGGCGTGGAGACGGCCGTCGGCGTGGAGCACGCCTCGACCGTGTTCGCACACGAGCGCGTCGACGTCGCGTACTTCGGCGCCGAGGACTACGTGACCGATCTCGGCGGTGTGCGCACCGACACCAACCAGGAGGTGCTGTACGCGCGCTCGCGCGTGGCGCTCGCGGCGCGCGTCGCCGGTGTCCACGCGGTCGACCAGGTCGTGACCGTCCTCGACGACGAACCCCGCTTCTTGCGCGACGCGGCAGAGGGACGATCGCTCGGATACCGGGGCAAGCTCTGCATCCACCCCGCGCAGGTGGCGCTCGCCAACCGCGCCTTCTCGTCGTCACCCGAAGAGATCGATCGCGCAACCCGCTTGCTCGCCGCGTTCGACGACGCGGCGGCACGCGGTGAAGCCTCGATCGCGTTCGAAGGCCAGATGGTCGACGAACCGCTCGCGCGCCAGGCCCGCGCGGTGCTCGCCGCCGCGGCCGGCTGACCGCCCGGCCGCCCAGCACATCCGTCGGACGACCTCCGTAGACTCCCCGCGCATGCGCACCGCTGCGGCGCTCGTCGCCGACCTCGAAGCTCAGATCCGCCCACTCGAGATCGAGCTGGGCGAAGCGTGGTGGGAGTCCAACACGCAGTCGTCCGACGCAGCCGAAGCGCGCCGCACCGCGGCCGAGCTCGCCCGTCGTGAGCTGCTGTCGGATCCCGAGCTCTTCGCCGAGCTGCGCGCCGCCCGCGCGGCCGGTTCGGAGGATCCGTCCCTCGCTCGCCAGCTCGATCTGCTGCACGACGCGTTCGTGCCGCACCAGGTGCCGGCCGAGCTTCGCCGCGCCATCGTGGAGCTCGAGACGCAGGTGGAGTCGACGTTCAACAACTTCCGCGGCACGATCAACGGACGGCGCGTCGACGACAACGAGATCAACGAGATCCTGCGCGCCTCCGACGACGACGACGAGCGTCGCCGCGCATGGGAAGCGTCCAAGCAGATCGGCCCGGTCGTCGCCGATCGTCTCCGTCGGCTCGTGCGACTCCGCAACGAGGCCGCGCGGTCCCTCGGGTACCGCGACCACTTCGCGCTCGCCCTCGCCACCAGCGAGCTCGACGAAACGCGACTGCTCGCGACCCTCGACGACGTCGACCGCGCCACGCGCGAGCCGTTCACCGAGTGGAAGGCCGCCCTCGACGAGTCACTCGCCGCGCGCTTCGGGTGCCGCGCCGACGACCTGCGTCCGTGGCACTTCGACGATCCGTTCTTCCAGAGCCCGCCCGCGGAAGGCGCCGTCAACCTCGACCACCTCTTCACCGACGCCGACCTCGAAGCGCTGACCCTGCGCACGTACGACGGCCTCGGCCTCGACGTGCGCGCCGTGCTCGCACGGAGCGACTTGTACGCGAAGGACGGCAAGAGTCAGCACGCGTTCTGCATCGACATCGACCGCGCGGGCGACGTGCGCGTGCTCTGCAACGTCGAACCGAGCGAGCGGTGGATGGACACCATGCTCCACGAGTTCGGCCATGC
>JBEVLJ010000094.1:0-16865 GCA_040509195.1 Acidimicrobiia bacterium | reverse complement strand
AGGTGCGCCCCACCACCGGACAGACCGTGTACCCGACCGACCTGGTCGGCACGGTCGTCGACGCGACCGAGCGTCCGCTCGTGTCGGAGGCGTGGCGCACGGCCGAGATCGTGGACGGCACGAGCACGCTGCTCGGTTCGAACGAGACCGTGCAGGTGCAAGTGATCCCGGTGCGGAGCAACGGCGAAGTGGTCGCGGTCGTCACCAAGGAGATGCGCACCACCTTCGGGCGCCAGCTCGGCGAGCTCGAGCACCACTATCTGTCGATCTTCGACGGCTTCGCGCGCATGATCTCCGAGGGAACGTTCCCGTTTCGCCAAGACGATGACGAGTTCGAAGACGCGCCGCGCGTGGGGGATGGTGTGATCCTCGTCGACGCCGATCTGCGCGTCACCTTCGCGAGCCCGAACGCAGTGAGCACGCTGCACCGCATGGGCATCCACGCCTACACGTCGGGCCTGCACCTCGCTGAGATGGGGTTCGACGACGACGCGGTCAACGTGGCGATGCGCGCGCGGCTCCCGGTCACCGAAGAGGTCGAGCACGGCGACACGTCGGTGCTCGTGCAAGCGATCCCACTCCTCGAACGCGGTGACATCGTGGGCGTGCTCACGTTGATACGCGACGTGACCGACCTTCGCCGCCGTGACCGCATGTTGATCTCGAAGGACGCGACGATCCGCGAGATCCACCATCGCGTGAAGAACAACCTCCAGACCATCGCCGCATTGCTGCGGCTCCAAGGTCGCCACCTCCGGTCGGCCGAGGGTCGCGCCGCGCTGGAGGAATCGGAGCGGCGCATCCGTGCCATCGCAGTGGTGCACGAGACGCTGTCGCGCGACGCGCGCGATGTCGTGCGCTTCGACGACGTGATCCAACCGCTCGTGCGCGTGGTGCAGGAGACGGTGGCGAGCCCCGACACCGACCTGCGGTTCGAGGTGGTGGGCGATGCCGGGATCCTTCCCGGCGACCTGGCCACCCCGCTCGCGGTCGTGCTCAACGAGCTGATGCAGAACGCGGTGGACCACGCGTTTCCTCGCAGGCGCGCGACCGGCGAAGGTCCCGTGAAGGGTTCGGTGTGCGTGTCGCTCGCGCGCGGCGACGGCGAGCTCGTCGTCGACGTGGACGACGACGGCGTCGGGCTTCCGCACGACTTCTCGATCGATCGTTCGACCGGGCTGGGTCTCTCGATCGTGCAAGCGCTGGTGACCACCGAGCTCAACGGCACGATCTCCGTCGAGGGAGGCTCGACGGGAACGCGCGTGCATCTTCAGATCCCCGTCCGCCAGACTGGGACCGCGACGCTCTAGCTGGAGGACGCGGCGGCGCGGATGCCTAGTTGGCGAACATCCGCTGGCCGCTGAGCCACGACTTGCGGAGCGTGCGCCGGTCTTCCTCGGTGACGCCGCCCCAGATCCCAGCTTCCTGGTTGGTGGCGAGGGCGAACTCGAGGCACTCGTCGCGCACGGTGCAGGCGGTGCAGATCCGCCGGGCGGTCTCGATCTGTTCGACCGCGCCCCCGGTGCTCCCGATCGGGAAGAACACATCGGGATCGCTGTCGCGACACGCCGAACGGCCTCGCCACTCGAGGCTGTCCCAATCGTGGGTACGGACCCAGGTCAGTGCCACCGTGTCCTCCGGTCCTCGCTCAGGCCGTCCCCCCAGGACGCACCGATGGTCCGATCCCGCACCGCGGCAAGCCGATGCAGTGCGACTGGAACCGGGTCAACACCCAGAGTCGCAGTGGTCGAGACTAGGCACGTCCACATTGGGTTGCAAGGGGCTGACCAGGAATTTCTCGCTTCCGAACGAGTTTTCGAACCATCTCTACAATCTGGGCTCGTGACGCTCGTCCTCGCGCACCGCGGCGCCAACCGTCGGGCCCCGGAGAACACGCTCGCGGCATTCCGTGCCGCCCTCGAGCTGGGCGCTGACGGTGTCGAGCTCGACGTGCATCGCACCCGCGATGGCGTGCTCGTGGTCCGCCACGACGGCGACACGCCGTTCGGGGATCTCGCGGCCCTGACCCGGTCGGAGGTTGCCCAGCGCCTGCCCGACGTGCCCACGTTGGCGGACGCGCTCGATGTGGGTGCCGGTCGGGTGGTGAACGTGGAGATCAAGAACCTGCCGCACCAGCCCGGGTTCGATCCCGACGAAACGGTCGCCGATCTCGTCGTCGAACTGCTCGCCGCTCGTCGGGTGGCTCGGTCCGGCGAGGCCGAGCTGGAGCGTGTGCTGGTGTCGTCGTTCCACCTGCCGACGATCGATCGGGTCCGGGTGCTCGATCCACGGATCGACACGGCGTGGCTGTCGTACGGCGGCGATCCGCACGACGCGATCCGGGTGACCGCCGACCACGGGCACACGGCGGTGCATCCCGCGGCGTCGATGTTGGGCGACGACGCCGACGCACTCGTCGACGCTGCGCACGCCCTCGGCCTGCGGGTGAACGTGTGGACCGTGAACGACGCGGAGGAGATCGTGCGCCTGGCGCGCGCGGGCATCGATGCCGTCATCACCGACGTGCCCGACGTCGCGCTCACGGCCCTCGAACGCGCGCCCCGCCTCAGGGGACGATGACGGTGAGCGCGTCGGGCTCGTAGCGCACCACCAGCTCCTGCGCGTCGCCGAGATGGTCGCCGTCGACCTGCCACGGCACCGGCCGGTCTGCGCTCACGACCACCTCCTCGACGTCGCCGAGCTGCGTGATCTGCGGTGACGCCTGGATCGACGGCGAGTGGAGCAGTCCACCACCGGCGGCGCGCACGAGCAGGCCCACGCGCAACGACGCGAACACGGTGACGGCGAGCGGTCGTTCGATCCCTGCATGAGGCGCGAGGCTCACCGGCCGATGACCGACGTAGGTGTACGGATCGGCGTTCGACACGACGGCATACGGACCAGTCGTACTCGACACCTCGCCCTTCACGGTGCGGGCGGTGAGGGTGATGCGCGTCTCGCGGTCGTAGTGGCGCATCCAGGTGTCGACGGTCGCGACGGCGAACGCAGGGTGCGCGAGGTGTCGCTTCAGCCCCATGAGTCGCTCTTCCATCTGGCGCACGACCGCGGCATCGAACCCGAGGCCGAGGTGGAACACGAAACGTCGCGTGACACCTTGGCTCGTGGCGACGCCGAGCCCGATGCGTTGCTCGCGTCGTTCGTCGAGCGAGCGGAGCAACTGCGCGCACGCGTCGAGCGGGCTGAATGCGATGCCCAAGCTGCGTGCGAACACGTTGGTGGATCCGCCGGGGAGCGGCGCGAGTGCGGTGTGCGAGCCCGCGAGTCCCTGGGCTGTCTCGTTCAGCGTGCCGTCACCGGCGAGCACGACCACCACCTCGGCGCCGCGCGCGGTGGCGTCCGCGGCGAGTTCGGACGCGTGATCGCGCGCGTTGGTCGACACGACCTCGAGATCGTGACGAACCGCGAGCGCGTCGGCGATCGCGTACTGGGTGCCGGGCGACACCGACGACGCAGCCGGGTTCACGAGGAGGACGACGCGCACGGCGGCGAACCCTACCCTGACGCTCTTGGCGGATTCGCTGCGCGCACTCGGCGAGGAGATCATCGGGTGCCGCGCGTGCCCACGCCTCGTCGCGTGGCGTGAGCTCGTGGCGGTCGAGAAGCGGGCGTCCTTTCGCGACGAGGAGTACTGGGGCCGGCCGGTACCGGGCTTCGGCGACCCGGCCGCGCACGTGCTCGTCGTCGGCCTCGCACCGGCCGCGCACGGCGCCAACCGCACCGGCCGCGTCTTCACCGGTGATCGTTCCGGCGACTGGCTGTACGCGTCGTTGCACCGAACCGGCTTCGCGAACCAACCCACGTCGGTGACGTTCGACGACGGGCTCGAGCTCACCGACGCGTATGTCACCGCGGCGGTGCGCTGCGCGCCACCTGACAACGCGCCGACCACTCAGGAGCGCGACACGTGTGTGCCGTTCCTCGCGCGGGAGCTCGCCACACTCGACCGGGTGCAGGTGATCGTCACCCTCGGCGGATTCGCGTACGACGTGGTGGCGCGCCTGCTCGTGCAACGCGGCGACCCGTTCCCGAAGCCCCGGCCGAAGTTCGCGCACGGCGTCGAGGTGGCAGCGGGTGAGGTCACCGTGATCGGTAGCTATCACCCGAGCCAACAGAACACGTTCACCGGACGACTCACGGAGCCGATGCTCGACGCGGTCTTTCTTCGGGCGCGCTCTTTGGTCCAGGGGTAGCCTCGACGCCGTGCCACCCGACCGGCTGCTCCAGGGGCTGTACCTGCCACTCATCACGCCGTTTGACGTCGACGGCTCCGTCGCGCTCGACGCGCTGGAAGGGTTGGCGAACGGATATCTCGACGCTGGCGCAGCGGGTCTCGTTGCGCTCGCCACCACTGGTGAGACACCTGCACTCGACGCGACGGAGCAACAGGCCGTCGTGGCCTTGTGCTCGCGCGTCGCATCGGAGCGCGGCGCCCAGCTGATCGTCGGCACCGGCACCAACAACACCGCGAAGACGATCGCAGCGTGCGAAGCACTTCGGGGCAACGAGTCGGTCACCGCCGCGCTCGTCGTGGTGCCGTACTACGTGCGTCCGTCGGAAGCCGGCATCGTCGAGCACATGAAGGCCGTCGCGGCGGCCAGCCCCGTGCCGCTCGTGATGTACAACATCCCGTACCGCACCGGTCGGAACCTCGGTCCGGTCGGGATGCTCGAGCTCGCGAACACGCCGAACATCACCGGCGTCAAGCAGTCGGTCGGTTCATTGGACGCCGACACGCTGCAGATCCTCGCCGAAGCGCCGAAGTCGTTCTCGTTGCTCGGCGGCGAAGACCCGTTCTTCTTCCCGACGATTCTCATGGGTGGTGCAGGCGCGATCGGCGCGGCGGCGCATCTCTGCACCGAACGGTTCGTGGCGATGATCGAGTGCGCGCTCGCGGGCAAGGTCGACGACGGGCGCGCCCACGCCGAGGCGCTGCTTCCCGTGGTGCAAGCCGGTTTCGCCGAGCCGAACCCTGCGGTGTTCAAGGGCGTGCTGCACGCTCAAGGGCGGATCCCAACTCCTGCGGTCCGTCTCCCGCTGCTCCCTGCGAGCACCGAAGCGGTCGACACGGCCCTGGCCGCGATCGACGCCGTAGGTCGCGACGCTTCACCGGCGCGTTGACTGCCAGCACGCTCACCGAACGGGTCAACGCCCGGGCGTACGACCGGCGCTGGTTGATCCTCGCGGTCCTCTGCTTCAGCCTGCTCGTGATCGTGCTCGACAACACGATCCTCAACGTGGCCATCCCCACGATCGTGCGCGACCTCAGCGCGACGAACAGCCAACTCCAGTGGATGGTCGACTCGTACACCCTGGTGTTCGCCGGCCTGTTGCTCACTGCCGGTTCACTCGGCGATCGCTACGGCCGACGGGGCGCGCTGCAGTTCGGTCTCGTGGTGTTCGGGCTCGGGTCGCTCGCGTCGGCGTTCGCCGCGAGCGCCGATCAGCTCATCGTCACGCGCGCATTCATGGGCATCGGCGGCGCGTTCATCATGCCGGCGACGTTGTCGATCATCACGAACGTGTTCCCGGCGAACGAGCGCGGGAAAGCGATCGGGTTCTGGGCGGGCACCGCGGGCTTGGCTGGCGTGCTCGGGCCGACCATCGGCGGGTTCCTGCTCGAGCACTTCTACTGGGGCTCGGTCTTCCTCGTGAACATCCCGATCGTGGTGCTGGGCGTGCTCGCCGGCATCTTCGTGATCCCCACGTCGAAGGATCCACACCCCGGACCTCTCGACCCCATCGGCGCGGTGCTCTCGATCGTCGGGCTCGTCGCGCTGATCTTTGCGATCATCGAAGCGCCGCAGCAAGGTTGGACTGATCCGGTGATCCTGGCGTCGTTCGCAGTGGCCGTCACCACGCTGGCCGGCTTCGTGATGTGGGAAGCGCGCAGCGAGCATCCGATGCTCGACGTGAAGTTCTTCAAGAACCCGCGCTTCAGCGCGGCGAGCGCGAGCATCAGCTTGATCTTCTTCGCGATGTTCGGCAGCACGTTCCTGATCACGCAGTACTTCCAGTTCGTGCTCGGCTACTCGCCGCTGAAGACCGGGCTCTGCTTCGTGCCTTTTGCCGTGTGCATGCTGATCGGTGCGCCGCTGAGCGCACCGTTCGCGCAGCGCGTCGGCACCAAGGTGGTCGTCACCCTCGGGCTCTCACTCGCGACCGTCGGCCTGTTGTCGTTCACCTCACTGTCGACGGACAGCAGCTACTGGCCCGACGTGTGCTTGCGCCTGGTGCTCCTCGCCACGGGAATGGCGCTCACGATGGCGCCGGCCACCGAATCCATCATGGGTTCGCTGCCGCTCGGCAAAGCCGGAGTGGGGTCCGCGGTGAACGACACGACGCGTCAGGTGGGCGGCGCGCTCGGCGTCGCGATCATCGGCAGCGTGCTCTCCTCGATCTACGCATCGAAGATGGGCGACTTCCTGGCTGGGAAGCCGGTCAGGTCCAGCAACATCACCCAGATCAAAGAATCGCTCGGGGCAACACTCGGGTACGCGAAGCGCATCAGCGAGCAAGCGCCGTCGTTCGCGCGGTCGTTGGCAAGTGTCGCGCGAGAGGCCTACGTCGACGGGTTGCACGCGGCGATGATCGTTGCGGCGATCGCCACGTTGGTCGGCGTGGTCGTCGCGGCGGTGTGGCTCCCCGCACGCGCGGGCGGCGCCGCGGATGGAGCGTCAACCCTCGACGGTGACGAAGTCGATGAGCTCCTCGACCGCACGCACCAGGGGTAGCTCGAGGTCCTTCCACGACGTCACCGACGCGCGCACGTGTCGCCACAGCGTGCGGGCATCGGGGTAACCGAGCGCGGCGCACACGCCGGTCTTCCAGTCGCGGCCCTTGGGGATCTCGGGCCACGCGTCGATGCCAACGACGGCGGGGCGCACGGCTTGCCACACGTCGACGAACGGCGTACCGGTGATCAACACGTGCGGGCTCGCGACCTCGGCGGCGATGCGCGCTTCCTTACTGCCCGTGACCAAGTGGTCGAGGAGCACGCCGACGCGACACGTGGGAGCAGGGCGGAGCTCGGCGAGTGCGTCGCGGAGGTGATCGGCTCCGTCGAGGCGCTCCACGACCACGCCTTCGATGCGCAGGTCGTCGCCCCACACCTGTTCCACCAGTTCGGCGTCGTGAACGCCCTCCACCAGGATGCGGCTCGCGCGTGCGACGCGCGCTCGAGCACCGACCACCGCGCGACTGCCGGAGGCGGTGCGCTCGGTGTCGGAGACGCGCGCGTGCGCGAGGTGCGCGGGCGTCGCGTTGTCATCGGCACCCGCGATGGGCATGACCAGTCGCACCGTGGTGCCGTCGACCGCGAACGACGCGAGCTGGTTCGCAAACCGCTTCTCCAACCCGGTCGCGCTCCGCACCACGACCTGGTCGCCTTCCAACGCGACGACCGTTCCGGTGAAACCCGATCCACGATGGAGCACGCGCAGCCCCGCACGGGCTTCGACGGTGGGATACGACTCCGCGAGCCGCGCCCCGGCGTCGACCGGGCCACCCAGAATTCCTCTTCCCAGGCTCTTGCCGCGCGGGTCCGTCACGGGAGGGACGGTATGCGGGTCAGGCGAACGCGGCGGTGATGAGCTCGTGCTGCTCGCGGTCGTGCACCTTGGCGCTGCCGCTCGCGGGGCTCGCGCTCGACGCGCGCGCCACATGACGCAACACCACGCGGCGGCGCAGCGCGTCGCTCGCGCGGCTGAACACGAACGTCCACGCGCCCATGTTCTCCGGTTCTTCCTGCACCCAGACCACCTCGGTGAGGTTCGGGTAGCGATCGAGCGCGGCGAACAACTCGCGTTCGGGCCAGGGGTACAGCTGCTCGACGCGCACGATGGCGACGTTCGCATTGCGCGCATCACGTTCGTCCATCAGCTCGTGCGCGAGCTTGCCCGTGCACAGGAGCACTCGCTCCACCGTGTTCGGGTCGAGCGACTCGTCGACATGTGCGCGGTCCTCGAGGACGAGTGCGAAGCTGCCGTGGGTGAGGTCGCTGCGGTACGACCGCGGTTGCGGCATGCGCAGGTACCGCTTCGGCGTGAAGCACACCATCGGCACCGTGGCCTCGGCCACCACCTGGCGTCGGAGCGCGTGGAAGTACTGCGCGGCCGTCGACGGTGACACCACGCGCATGTTGCCGTCGGCGCACAACGTGAGGTAGCGCTCGATGCGCGCGCTCGAGTGCTCTGGTCCCTGGCCTTCGAAGCCATGGGGGAGGAGGAGCGAGAGGCGGCTCCGTTGGCCCCACTTGTCGTTGGCAGCCACGACGAACTGGTCGATCACGATCTGCGCGCCGTTGGCGAAGTCGCCGAACTGCGCTTCCCAGCACACCAGCGCGTCGCTCTGCACCGAGTAGCCGTACTCGAAGCCCAGCGCGGCGTACTCGGACAGCACGGTGTCGTAGAGCGAGAACGACGCCTGGCCGTCGACGAGGTTCGCGAGCGGCAGGTACTCGCGCTCGGTGCCTTGATCGACGAGCACGCCGTGACGTTGGCTGAACGTGCCGCGACGGGTGTCTTGTCCCGCCACTCGCACCGGCACGCCCGACAACACGATCGAACCGAACGCGAGGCTCTCGGCGAGTGCCCAGTCGATCTCGTCCTTGTCGAAGCTGGTGCGGCGCGCCTCGAGTTGACGCAGCAGCTTCGGGTTCACGTCGAACCCGTCAGGCACCGACGACACGCGATCCACGATCAGCTGCAGCACGTCTTCGCTCACTGCGGTGTCGACCTGCGCGTCGCCATCGCTCTCGACGCGTGGCGCGATCGCATCGAGGGCATCGTCGGTCGACGATCTGGTCTGATCGAACGCGGTGGTGAGCTGCGCCTTGAGGTTGGCGTCGAGTTCGGCCTGTTCGTCGGCGCTGATGTCGTTGCGCTGCGCGAGCTGCTGGGCATAGAGCGCGCGCACCGAGGAGTGGTCGTCGATGAGCTCGTACATCTTCGGCTGCGTGAACGCCGGTTCGTCGGTCTCGTTGTGGCCGTAGCGGCGGTAACACACGAGGTCGACGACGACGTCTTTGTGGAAGGCCTGGCGGAACTCGAACGCGAGACGGATCACCCGCACCGCCGCCTCGGGGTCGTCGCCGTTCACGTGGAAGATCGGCGCTTGCACCATCTTCGCGACGTCGGTGGGGTACACGCTCGAGCGTCCGATGGTCGGCGCGGTGGTGAAGCCGAGTTGGTTGTTCACGACGAGGTGCACGGTGCCGCCGACCTCGTATCCCGGCACTTCGGACAGGTTGAACGTCTCGGCCACCACGCCCTGGCCTGCAAACGCCGCGTCACCGTGCACGAGCACCGGCAACACGGTGTCGCGGGCGTCGTCACCGGCGGCGTCACCGAGCGCGCGCGCCATGCCCTCGACCACCGGGTCGACGGCCTCGAGGTGGCTCGGATTGGCAGCCAGGGTGAGGGCGATCTCGTTGCCGGCGGGTGACTGGTGCTTGCCGACGGTGCCCAGGTGGTACTTCACATCGCCCGAACCCTGCGTGCTCGCGGGGTCGAGCTCGCCTTCGAACTCGCGGAACACCTGCGCGTAACTCTTGCCCACCACGTTCGTGAGCACGTTGAGCCGACCGCGATGCGCCATGCCGAGCACCACGTCGGACATGCCGAGGTCGGCGGCTTCGCTGCACAACGCGTCGAGCATGGGGATGAGCGTCTCAGCTCCTTCGAGGCTGAAGCGCTTCTGCCCCAGGTACTTGGTGTGGACGAAGCGCTCGAACGCCTCCGCGGCGTTGAGGCGTTCCAGGATGCGCAGCTTCTCGTGGGTGGGCACCAGTGCGGTGGGCCGCTCGACGCGCTCCTGGATCCACTCCTTCTGGTCGGGCTCCTGGATGTGCATGTACTCGACGCCCACCGTGCGCGCGTAGGCGTCGCGCAGCACCCCCAGGATGTCGCGCAGCGGCATCGAGGATCGCGGGGTGAGTCCCGAAGCGAGGTTGCCGACGGGAAACTCGCGGTCGAGGTCCCAGATCGACAGGTCGTAGTGCGCGATGTCGAGCTCGGGGTGCGTGTGCGGTTCCCGTCGACCGAGCGGATCGAGGTTGGCGATCAAGTGACCGCGCACGCGGTACATGTTCACCAACGTGTGCACCTGCACGACCTTCTCCAGCTGCGACGCCGGATCGGCGAACGCGCTGCGGTCGGGATTCCAACGCGCCGGCTCGTACGGCACAGCCAGGCTCGCGAACACCTCGTCGAAGAAGCCGTCGCCACCGAGGAGGAGGTCGTGGATCCGACGCAGGAACTCGCCGCTCTCCGCGCCACCGATGATGCGGTGGTCGTAGGTGTTGGTGAGCGTGGTGACCTTGCTCACGCCGAGTTGCGCCAACGTGGCCGGATCGGCGCCTTCGAACTCCGCCGGGTGGCCGATGGCGCCGACGCCGATGATGAATCCCTGGCCGGGCATGAGGCGCGGTACCGAGTGCACCGTGCCGATCATCCCTGGGTTGGTGATGGTGCCCGTGGTGCCGGCGAAGTCGTCGGGTGACACCTTGCCGTCGCGCACCTTCGCCACGAGGGTTTCGTAGGCGTGCCAGAACCCGGCGAAGTCGAGGGTGTCGGCATCCTTCACGCAGGGTACGAGCAGCGAGTGCGTGCCGTCGCGCTTCTTCACGTCGATCGCGATGCCGAGGTTCACGTGCGGGTGACGCACCACCGCGGGTTTGCCGTCTTCCACCACGTACGAGGAATTCAGGGTGGGGAAGTCGCGCAGTGCACGCACGACGGCAAACGCGATGAGGTGCGTGAAGCTCACCTTGCCTGCACCGCTGCGCGCGAGCTGGTTGTTGAGGATCTGACGGTTGACCTCGAGCAACTTCGCCGGGATCGCGCGCACCGAGGTGGCCGTCGGCACCGCGAGGCTCGCTTCCATGTTCTCCACCGTGCGCGCCGCCGCGCCGCGGAGCATCTCGGCGCCGTCACCTTCGAGGACGAGCGGCCCGGGCGCAGGCGTCGGTGCTGGTGCTGGTGCGGGTGCCGGTGCCGGAGCGGCGGTCTCGTGGCCGTTCGGCGCGGGGGCTTCACCGGAGAAATAGGCGCGCCAATGGTCGTCGACCGACGCCGGATCGGCGAGGTACCGCTGGTACAGCTCCTCGATCAGACCTGAGTTCGCGCCGAAGCTCTCGAAGTTCGTCACCGCACCATGGTCGCGCGTGAGGGAGTGATCGCCGTCAGCGGCGAAGCAACTCGGCGGTCTGGAAGGCGAGGTCGAGCGACTGCCTGGCGTTGAGCCGCGGGTCGCACTGGGTCTCGTAGCGCTGCTCGAGGTGAGCGCCGAGCACCTCGGTGCTGCCACCGATGCATTCGGTGACGTTCTCGCCGGTCAGCTCGATGTGGATTCCGCCCGGCCACACACCGACCGAGTCACACGCCGCGAAGAACCCGTGGACTTCGCGCATCACGTCACGGAAGTCGCGGGTCTTGTAGCCGCTCGCGTCGGTGTAGCCATTGCCGTGCATGGGGTCGCACATCCACACCACGGGGATCTCCGTGGTGCGCACCGCCGTCAACAACGGTGGGAGGGCTTCGGCGACGCGGTCGGCACCCATGCGCGAGATCAGCGTGAGTCGGCCGGGGATGCGATCGGGGTTGAGCCGCTCGCACAGGGCGACGAGCTCCGCCGGATCGCACGTCGGCCCGACCTTCACGCCGATCGGGTTCTTGATCCCTGCGTGGAACTCCACGTGCGCGCCGTCGAGCTGGCGGGTGCGCTCGCCGATCCACACGAGATGCGCGGAGCAGTCGTACCAGTCGTCGGTGAGCGTGTCCTGGCGCGTGAGCGCTTCCTCGTAGCCGAGGATCAACGCTTCGTGCGACGTGTAGAAGTCGACCTCGTGCAGCTTGTGCTCGCCTTCGAGGTCGATGCCGCACGCAGCCATGAAGCGCAACGCACGGTCGATCTCCGCCGCGAGCGCGTCGTAGCGGCGACCTTCGGGACTCTCGTCGAGGTACTCGAGGTTCCACGCGTGCACTCGCGTGAGGTCGGCGAAGCCGCCTTTCGCGAAGGCGCGCAGGAGGTTCAGCGTGGACGCGCTCTGGTGGTACACGCGGAGCAAGCGCGCCGGATCGGGCTGACGCGCCGCGCGGTCGAACGCGAAGTCGTTCACCATGTCGCCGCGGAACGAGGGCAGCTCCACGCCGTCGCGCGTCTCCGTGTTGGCGGACCGTGGCTTCGCGAACTGGCCGGCGATGCGACCGATCTTCACGGTGGGAACGCCGCTGCCGTACGTGAGCACGACGGCCATCTGCAGGATGACTTTCAGCTTGTCGCGGATGGCGTTCGCGGAGAACGCGTCGAACGACTCGGCACAGTCGCCCGCCTGCAACACGAACGCGCGTCCTTCGCTCGCCGCGCCGAGCGCCGCCGTGAGCGTGCGCGCCTCGCCCGCGAACACGAGCGGCGGAAGGCCGCGCAGCTCGTCGAGCTCTCGATCGAGCGCGCCGACGTCGGGCCAGTCGGGTTGCTGACCCGCGGTGCGCGCGCGCCAGCTGTCGGGAGACCAGTCGCCCATCGTCAGCTCACAGATATCCGGTGGGCGAGGCCGGTCCTTGCCCGTTCCCACCCATTGCACCAGGTTCGATCGCGCGTCGGCGGCGCATTTCGTCGAGTTGCGACTGCGCCTGCGACTGCTGAGTGAACAACGTGGCTTGGATGCCGTGGAACAGCCCCTCGAGCCAGCCGACGAGTTGCGCCTGTGCGAGGCGGAGCTCCGACTCGCTCGGCGTGTCGCTGGTGATCGGCAACACCACTTCGCTGAGCTCCTGACGGAGGTCGGGCGACAACACGCCTTCGAGCTCTTCGAGCGACCGCTCGTGGATCTCGCGCAGGCGACGCCGGCCAGCGTCGTCGAGCGGGGCACGTCGAACCTCGTCGAGCATCGTGCGCACCATCGACGCGATGCGGATCAGCTTCGTGGGGCTGGTGACCTGCTCGGTGGCTTCGGCGTCGGCCGACTCAACTGCGGCGTCGTCGACGAGCTCCACGGGCGCACCGACAGGGTTTGCGGAGTTGGGATTGTCCTGCATCGTTCGAGGATAGGAGGTGGGGGATCACGACTCCTGACGCATGGGGACCGCAGCGCGGTGGCGCGTCACCGCGGCCAGTGCAACCGGCGTGAGGGCCAACACCGCAACGGCTTCGGCGACGAGCGCAACGACGGCCTTCGCGGTCGTCGCCGTCTCCTCGAAGCCGAGCAGGCCGGCGGTGCGTGAGAGCACGTAGGCCGTGATCGTCGCGATGCCGAACAGCGCGCCGCTCGCGGCGGCGGGCAGCACGAGGGTGCGGAACCGGTTGGCGAGCACGAGGAGCTCGGCGATCACGACGGCCGCGATCGCGTTGATCGCGAAGGAGCGGCTGATCGTGAGACCTCCCACCGTCTCGGGTGCGATGCCGCGATAGCCGCCGCGGAAGTAGAGGTCGAAGTGCACCCACCCGCTCACCATCACCGCGACCGCGCCGACGAGGAGGAGGAGGTTGGTTCGCCTGATCGTGAACCCCTGGGTGCTGGTCATGACGCCTCGATCACCCCAGTCATGTAGTTGTGGATGTCGCAGAAGTACGTGTAGCGACCGGGCTTCGACACTGTGATCGACGCTTGTGCGCCGCCTTGCAGGTCGCCGGTGTCGAACCCGCCCTTCGTCGCGGTGACGGTGTGCACCGTGCCGTCGGCATTGACCACCTTCACCGTGGTGCCCGCCGCCACGTTCAGCGCGGGCGGCGCGTACTCGAAATTCTTGATCGTGATCGTGGTGCCCGCCGCCGCGCCGTGGTCGGTGGACGCACCGCCGCCGCCCGGTTCGTCGGTGACGTTCAACGTGACGACCGCCGCGATGACCGCGATCGCGGGCACGATCAGCGCGAGCACGACCGTCGGCAGCCGATGCGATCGTGTCGTGGTGTCCATGGGGCTCCTCGTGGGTACATCGGCACGTCGTCCGAGAGTTCGCCGCGGCGGCACCGGCCGGATGGCCGGGTCATCCGCACCGGGGTGCGGTGTCGAAGAGGAGTTGTGGCAGCTTCAGGCGCGAATCCATACGTCGACGCCGACGATGTCGGTCTGGTCGTCGCGATCGCCCGCTACCACGAGGACGCCCTCGCCGAGGCCTATCGACGGCATGCCGGCGCGGTGTACGCGCTCGCCGCGCGCATGTTGTGGGAGCGAATGGTCGCGGAAGAGATCGTGCAGGAGATCTTCCTCCGGCTCTGGGAGAATCCGGAACGCTTCGACCGCTCGCGCGGCGCGTTGCGTTCGTTCTTGCTCATGGACGCGCACGCGCGCAGCGTCGACCGGATCCGAGCCGACGCGCGACGCCGCGACCGCGAAGAACGCTCGGCGCGGTCCGACATGGTTGCGGAGTACGACCTCGATCTCGAGGCCTACGACCTCACCGTCGCCGAGCAGGTGCGCGAGTCGATGCAGGCGTTGTCGGCCGGCGAGCGCGAGGCGATCGAGCTCGCGTACTTCGGCGGCCACACCTATCGCGAGGTGGCGCGCATCCTCGACCAACCGGAAGGAACGATCAAGAGCCGGATTCGCACCGGCCTGACGCGGCTGCGCACGCAGCTCCTCGACCGAGGGATCGATGAGTCATGGATCGTGAATTGACCCCCGAAGAGATCCAGGATCTCCTGCCCGCATACGCGCTCGACGCGATCGACGACGACGAGCGCGCCGCGGTCGAAGCATTCCTGGCGACCGACGAGGACGCGCGCACCGAGGTTGCCTCGTTGCAGACGGCTGCTGCGTTCCTCGCCCACTCCGGAGGTCCGCCGCCCATCGGTGTCTGGGAGCAGCTCGAGGCCACGATCCGTGAGCAACCCCGCCCCGCGGGCGAGAGGCTGCCGTCGCGCCTGGTTCCGCTGGCGCGCCCCCCGAAGCAGCGCGACTCGGTCCGCCCGTGGCGTTGGATCGCCGCCGCGGCGGTGGTCGTGGCTTTGGCGTTCTTCTCGCTGTGGGCGATCGACCAGCGCTCGTCCGACCCGAAGGTCGACACCGTGGCGCTTGCGAACGCCGCTGCGCGCAACCCCGACGCGCAACGCGCGAACCTGCGGGACGACGCAGGCAACACGGTCGCACGCGCCGTGGTGCTCCCCGATGGCACCGGCTATCTCACGAGCGCGAAGTTGCCCGGGTTGAGCGACGATCGCACGTACCAGCTCTGGGGTGTCGGCGATCACGCGACGATCTCGCTCGGCGTGATGGGCACGAACCCGAAGGTGGTCGCGTTCCACGTCGACGGCTCACCGGGCGCGCTGGCGATCACGAACGAACGCGCCGGTGGCGTGGTGTCGAGCGCCGAAGCGCCGACCGCCGTCGGCGAGCTCCGCGCCTGACGCGCGCGTCACGACCAGCGCACTTCTTCCATCCGAGTCGCGCGCGGCGCCGAACCCTTGGTGCACCGCGCGACCGAGGTGCACATCCCCAACCAGAAGGAGTGCACATGTCACTCGACGACCAACGACTGGGAGAACTTCTCGAACAGTCGCAGGATCTCCACTCCGACGCGATGCGCGTCACGCACGACGAGCTCGACGAGCTCGTCGAGCTCGCCCACGACGAACGCCGCGCCGGTGGAGGCGTCATCGAGGGTGTCGACGACTCCGACGCTCGCCGCAGGCTGCTCAGCGGCATGCCGACCACGGGTGTGCTCGCGGCGGCCGGTCTCGGCACCGCAATGGTGGGTCTGCTCGCCTCGCCGGCCTTCGCCGACAAGACGACCGACGTGCAGATGCTGCAGACCGCCGCGTCGCTCGAGAACCTCGCGGTCGCGACCTACGGCACGGCGCTCGGGCTCGACTTCATCGGGGGGTCGTCGGCGAACGGAGTGGTGAAGGCCTTCGCCACGATGACGAAGGCGCAGCACGCCGATCATGCGAAGGCGTTCAACGCGGCGGCGACTCGGCTCGGCGGGAAGGCGCAGACCGATCCCGACCCGGCCTTGCTCGGCGTCGTGAACACTGCGGTGCCGACCCTCACCGATGCGGCGAAGGTCGTTGCCCTCGCACTCGAGCTCGAGAACACCGCCACCCAGACCTACGTGGCGAACGTCCCGAACTTCACGAACAAGAACGGTCGATCGGTCACCGCCAGCATCATGGGTGTCGAGGCGCAGCACGCCGCGACGCTCAGTGCGGTCGGTGCGCTGCTCGCCGGAGGTGCGCCGCAACTCATCGCACTCCCGCCCGACGCCGCGGCCCTTCCGGCTGCCGCCGGGAGCGTCGGTTTCCCCAATGCGTTCATCCCGAACAAGCTCGCCCGTCCCGCTACCGAGGGAGCAGTCAAGTGAAGCGCTGGAAGCGACACACCGGCACGTCAACGAACGGCACCGAGGCCATGCACATCAGCGAGGCGGAGTTGGTGTCGCTCACGAGTGACATGGACGATGCCCACCACGAGAGCATGCCGACGATGCGCGACGCGCTCGAAGCGTGGCGGGCATCGGACTCCGATGCCGTGCGCGGCATCGACGAACTGGTGCGCACCTCGACCAGTCGACGCTTGTTCCTCATCGGCGGTGGCGCAGTGCTCGGCGGTGCCGCGCTCGTGGGCAGTGGTGCCACCGGCATCTCGGCCGCCGCGGCACGGACCGGAGCCAACGGCTTGTTCGCCGCGTCGATGGGCGGCCAGAAGCTCACCGGCGACCTCGCGGTCGTCGCGCTCGCGGCGTCGCTCGAGAACCTGGCGGTCGGCACGTACGCGGCGGGGATCGCCGCAGCGACTGCCGGCAAACTCGGTGCCGTGCCACCTGCGGTCGTGACCTTCGCGACCACCGCGCAGAGCCACCACAAGGACCACGCCGCGGCGTGGAACGGTGTGCTCACCGGTGCGGGCAAGC
>JBEVLJ010000093.1:0-12210 GCA_040509195.1 Acidimicrobiia bacterium | reverse complement strand
CGTGGTGGCGTCGGCACTCATGCGATGATCACTCCGTGAAGATGGTGTTCATACCGGGCTTCTCGCAGACGGCATCGTCGTGGGCACCGCTGCTCGATCGGGTGTGCCGCCCCGACGACGACGCGCTCGCGCTCGACGTGCCGGTCTGCGACAGCTTCGTCGACACCGCGGCATCGCTCGCGCACGGATCGGCGACCTACGTGGGCTACTCGCAAGGTGGGCGGCTCGCGCTGCAACTCGCACTGGACCGCCCCGACCTGGCGCAGCGACTCGTGCTCGTCAGCGCATCGCCCGGGATCGCCGACGCCGCGGCGCGATCCGCGCGGCGCGACGACGACGCCCGGCTCGGACAGGCGATCGCACGCGAGGGCGTCGACGCGTTCCTCGAACGCTGGCTCGCGCAACCAATGTTCGCGACGCTGCCGCGCGAACGGGCTGGCCTCGACGATCGCCGCGCCGCCAACAGCGTCGACACGTTGACCCAGCAGCTCCGTGTGCTCGGACAAGGTTCGCAACCCTCGAACTGGGAGCGCCTCGACGAGCTCGCGATGCCCGTGCTCCTCATCGTGGGTGCGCTCGACCTGAAGTACGTGGAGATCGCGCACCGCATGGCCGACGTGATCCGCGACGTGCACGTGGAGGTGATCGCCGACGCGGGCCATGCGTGTCACCTCGAGCAACCTGATCAGTTCGCTCACCTGCTCGTGTCCTGGCTCGACGGCAGCTGACCCCCGCGCGCGGCTTCGGCGATCGCCAGGTCGGGGACGACGGCGCGCACCGCGATCCAGCCGCGCACCGGCACCAACGGGTCGCTCGTGACGTCGCGGGTGAGCGACGATGCCGTGGCCAGCCCGCACGCGTACGGCAGCTCCGGAAGCGCGGCCGCGAGCGCGAGCCCCGCGGCGATGCCCACCGAGGTCTCCATCATCGACGACACGATCGCAGGCAGTCCGGCGGCGTCGACCACGTCGAGCGCGGCACGCACTCCGCCGAGTGGCTGTTGCTTCACCACGATCACGTCGGCCGCGTCGAGCGTGCGCACGCGCCGCGCGTCGTCGATGGAGCGGATGCACTCGTCGGCCGCGATCGGCACGGTCACGGCACGTCGCACGCGAGCGAGATCGTCGATCGACGCGACCGGCTGCTCCACGAGCTCGAGGTCGTATCTCGCACACCGCTCGATCATCTCGATCGCCGTGTCCACATCCCATGCGCCGTTCGCGTCGATGCGCAACGCCACCGAGGGCCCGACGGCCTCGCGCACTGACGCGAGCACCGCCACGTCGGCGAGCGATCGCACCTTCACCTTCACCGACGGGAAGTCGCGCAGTTCTTGCACGAGGAACGGGCCGTCGACCAACGCGTTGACCGACACCGTGTCACGCACGGCGGGCGGGAAGCCGTTGATCGCGGCATCGTCGGCCGCGCGCCGACACACGGCGGGATCACTCGGATACCCAGGAAGCGGCGACCACTCCCCCCAGCCCGCCGGCCCCTCGAGCAGCGTGACCGCGCGGTCGCCGATGCGCAGGGGGAGCTCGCGCACGACCTCACCGTTCCCGAACGCGTTCACGAGAGGCACAGCCCGACACTCAGGAGCACCGCGACCGCCACCTCCACCTTCGATGTGGCGACGAGCGCCGCGATCAGCGACGGCGGGTCGGACCGCGTGAGCATCGTGCGCACCGGCGCGATCGCGAGCGGCAACGCGAGCAACCCGAGCAGCGCCCACGGCTGCGACACGCCGATGATGACGACGGACGCGAACGAGCCCACGTAACACGCCACGAACAGCCGACGCGTGGCCGTGGCACCGATGCGCACCGCGAGGGTGCGCTTTCCCGACACGCGATCGGTCGGGATGTCACGCAGGTTGTTGGCGAGCAGGATCGCGCACGCGAGCAACCCGACGACGAGCGATCCCCACCACGCTGCGGCGGGCACACGCTCGATCTGCACATACGCCGACCCGACCGTCGCGACGAACCCGAAGAACACGAGCACGAGCACTTCGCCGAGACCGATGTATCCGAGTGGCACTGGTCCGCCGGTGTACAGCACGGCTGCGGCGATCGCGGCCACGCCCACCAACAACAGCCACGGGTTCACCACGAGCGACAACACCAACCCGACCACCGCAGCGACACCGAACGAGATCGCCGCCGCGTTGCGCACCGCGGCCGGCGATGCGGTCCCGGTCGCGGTGAGCCGCAACGGACCCTTGCGGTCCTCGTCGGTGCCGCGCACACCGTCGGAGTAGTCGTTGGCGTAGTTCACGCCGATCTGCAATGAGAACGCGACCACGAGCGCGCCCGCGAATCGCCACCACGACACGCCGTCGGCACCAGCGACAGCGGCGGCCGTGCCCACGATCACCGGCGCGAGCGCGGCGCCGAGCGTGCGGGGCCGCGCACCCTCGAACCATTGCGCCGGTGTGGTCAAGGCGTCTCCAGCAATCCTGGGAGTGATCACTCCTACGAACTGTCACGGTAGCGCGCGCCACGTACCGTCTTCTCATGGCTCGTCGTCCCAGGGTCGATCGAATCTCAGGACCTCCCCACGACCTGCAACCCATGCTCGCCACGGCGGCGGTCGCGTTGCCACGCGACGACGGCACGTGGTCGTACGAGATGAAGTGGGACGGCATGCGAGCGATCGTCGTGGTCGACGGCGAGCGCGTCACCCTCACCACTCGGCTGGGCAACGACGCAACCACCCGTTTTCCCGAGCTCGCAGCGCTGGGCGAGGTGCTCGGAGCAACGGATGCCGTGCTCGATGGCGAGATCGTCGCGCTCGACGCCGATGGCGTGCCGAGCTTCGAGGCCCTGCAACCGCGCATGCACGCAGCGTCGACGCACGCGGCCCGTGCGTTCGCCGCCGAACGCCCGGTCGTGCTCATGCTGTTCGACCTGCTCTGGCTCGACGGCGACTCCCTCTGCGCCCTCCCGTACCACGAGCGACGCGCCCGTCTCGACGCACTCGAGCTGCGGGGCAGTCATTGGCAGACGCCGCCCGCGGCCGGCGGCGACGGCGACGCCGTGTTGGCCACGGCGCACGAGCTCGGCCTCGAGGGTGTGGTGGCGAAGCGCCTCGACAGCACGTACCAACCCGGTCGTCGAAGCGACGCGTGGCGCAAGGTGAAACCGACCGCCAGCCAGGAGCTCGTCGTCGGCGGCTGGCTCAGCGGCCGCGGACGCCTCGAAGGACGGCTCGGATCGCTGCTCGTGGGGTACCACGACCGACCGGGCGGCACCTTGGTGTACGCGGGCCGCGTGGGCTCAGGGCTCGACGAGACGAAGCGGGCGGTGCTCGAGGCCAGGCTGGGGGGATTGGCCCGCGATGCGAGCCCGTTCGCGGCCACGCCGAAGCTCCCGTCGCCGAACTGGGTCGAGCCCGACCTGGTGGTCGACGTCGCGTTCCATCAGTGGACATCTGCGGGCAATCTCCGCGCCCCGAGGTATCGCGGGCTGCGCACCGATCGACTCGCCGCCGACGTCGTGCGCGAGCGCTGAAGCCAGTCGCCGCAGGCGCTCCAGGCCGATACGGTGCTGCTTCGCGCTCGCCGATGCGACCTTTGTCACCGCGTCGGCCACGCTCCGTGACAGCGCCGCCACACGGAGAGTAATGTCGTCCTCCACATGTCGCAGCATGCGGGTCTGCAGGGAGGCGCAACCCACGTGCGCTCGGAGCGTGAGCTCCCGAGCCGCGTGAGCTGGTGCTTCGTCGCGGGCGCCGTCACGGCCACGGGACTGTCGACCCTGACCCGCTCCGAAGACCTCTCATCGCTCCTCTTCGACGCCATCGCGATCGCGGCCGCGGCCGCGGCCGTCTACGGCATCCTTCGCAACCAGCCCCTCCAGCGAGGCCCGTGGCTCCTCATCGCCCTCGGCCTCACCCTGAGTGCGGCGGGTGACGTGATCTACGACCTCGTGCTGCGCACGTTCGGCGCCAGCACCGGGTATCCGTGGGCCGACCTCTTCTACTTGCCCGCGTATCCGTGCTTCGCGATCGGACTCTGGCGCCTCGCCGGTCCCCGTCGACGCGACACCGCCGCCGACAGCGCCATCGTCACGCTCGCCGCCGCTGCCGTGATCTGGCAGTGGGTGATCACGCCGGTCGTGGGCGCGTCGGAGGGTGCCAGCCTCCAGAACTTCGTCAACGTGCTGTATCCGATCATGGACGTGGTGCTCGTCGTCGCAATCGTGCACGCGGTGTTCACGCTGCCGAACTGGATCACCGCCGCACGCCTGCTCTTCGCCGGCCTGGCGGTGATGCTCATCGCCGACACCGTGTTCGCGCGCCTCGTCGCCGACGGCGTGTACGCGGACGGCGGCGTGCTCGACGCCCTGTGGCCGCTCGCCTACGTGCTGCTCGCGGGAGCGATGCTGCACCCGTCGATGCGCGATCTGTGGCAACGACGCGAACCAGGGATCGTGCGCACCGGTCGCGCACGGGTCGTGGTGCTCGCGGCCGCGTTGTTCTCGGTGCCCGCGATCGTGGTCATCGACGGGGCCACCAGCGACGAGGCAATCGCACTCACCGCGATCGTGGCCGCGACCGCCACGCTCGTCGCGTGGCGCATCGCACGCTTGGTCACGGAGACCAACCGCGCGCGAGAAGAGCTCGGTGAGCGCGAAGCGCGCTTCCGCTCGCTGGTGCAGCACTCGAGCGATGCGATCGCCGTGATCGGCACCGACGGCACGATCAGCTCCATCACCGCGTCGGTCACGACCATGTTGGGCCACCGCCCGGCAGACCTCGTCGGGCGCGACGTCGGCGACTTCGTGCATCCCGACGACCGTTCCCGCGCCATCGACACCTGGGCGCGGCTCTCGTCGAACCCGTTCGGTTCCGAGCAGGTCCAGCTCCGCGCACGTCACTCCGACCACACCTGGCGTTGGATCGAAGCGACGTGCACGAACCAACTCGACCAGCCCGCGATCCGCGGGATCGTCGGCAACTTCCGCGACATCACGGAGCGCAAGCGGTCGGAGCATGCGGCCGTCGGTGAGACTCGCGTGCTCGAGCTCATCCTCGACGGCGCGCCTCTGAGCGAGACGCTGCACGCCTTGCTCGAGACGATCGAGGCGTTCTCGTCCGACACCGCGGCGGTCGTGCGCCTGATCGACGCCGACTCCGGTGCGCTCCATTGCATCGCGGCGCCCAGCTTGCCGCTCTCGTACCTTCGCGAGCTCGACGAAGGGCTCGGGTTCGAGGGCGCACTCGAGCCTTCTCACGAACCGGCCGCCGAGCCCGCGCTCAGCGACCGGTGGCAAGAACCGGTCGTGATCGCCGACATCGCCGCCTCCGCCGTCCCCGCCGATCTCGCCTCGCACGCGCTGGCCAATGGGCTGAGGAGCTTCTGGTCGTTGCCGATCCGATCGCAGGCCAGCGACGCGCCGCTCGGGTTCCTCGGTGTGTACGCGCGCGTGCCGCGCACGCCGACGGCGCCGGAACGCCAGATCCTCGAGCGGGCGCGTGACCTCGCGAGCTTGGCGATCGACCGCACCACGCAGAGCGAGCAACTCGGCTTCCTCGCGCTCCACGACATGCTCACCGAGCTCCCGAACCGCGCGTTGGGCGTCGAACGACTGGAGCGCGCGATCGAGTCGCTGGAAGACCACGACGGACGGCTCGCGGTGCTGTTCGTCGACCTCGACCGCTTCAAGCTGGTGAACGACGGATTCGGACACGAGACCGGCGACGACCTGCTCGTCGCGGTTGGCCGTCGCCTCGCAGGCGTGGTGCGGCGTCACGACACCGTGGCCCGCTTCGGTGGCGACGAGTTCGTGATGATCTGCGAGCAACTCGAGAGCGTGGATCAAGCACTGGAGTTGGCCCAACGCGCACTCGACTCACTCGCGCGACCCATCGCGCTCCCGCGCGGCGAGGTGCGAGTGTCGGCGAGCATCGGAATCGCGATCACCGATCGTCCGACGCGACGCGCGTCCGATCTCCTGCGCGATGCCGACACCGCGATGTACCGCGCCAAGCGTCGGGGCGGTGGACGGTTCGAAGTGTTCGACCAGGCGATGCGCACGCAGGTGCTCGAGCGCATGCTCACCGAGCGGGAGCTGCGCGGGGCGCTCGAACGCAACGAGCTGCTGGTGCAGTTCCAACCGCAGTTCGACCTGCTCACCGGCGAGCGCGTCGCCGTCGAGGCGCTGCTGCGTTGGCAACACCCGGCACGCGGGCTCACGTTGCCGGGCCAGTTCATGACCGTCGCCGAAGAGACCGGCCTGATCGTCTCGATCGGTGAGTGGGTGATGCGCGAGGTGTGCGAGCACGTGGAACGCGCCCGCGCCGAGAGCCTCGATCGTCGAAGCTTGCCGATCGCAGTGAACGTCGCGGGCCGCCAACTGCTCCAGAGCGGGTTCGCGAGCCAGGTCCAGCGCAGCCTCGCCGCGTGCGGCGTCGAGCCGTCGAGCGTGTCCTTCGAGATCGCCGAGCGCACGCTGCTCGCCGATCAGGACGCGGTGCGAGACGCGCTGAACGCACTGAAAGACATCGGTCTGCGCCTCGCCATCGACGACTTCGGCACGGGTGGCTCCTCGCTCACCTACCTGCGCCGGTACCCGTTCGACGAGCTGAAGATCGACGGCACGTTCGTCGCCGGCCTCGGGCGGAGCGCGGCCGACGATGCGATCGTCGCGGCAACGATCGACATGGCCCATGCGCTCGGCATGGTCGTCGCGGCGGAGGGCATCGAGAACGACGCGCAACGCGTGCGCCTCCTCGGCCTCGGCTGCGACCGTGGGCAAGGCTTCCATCTCGGGCCACCGGAGCCGATGGACGCGCGACACCTTCGGCTCGTGCACACGCGCCCCGCGTGATCCTGGGCATGCCGCGCCATACTGGGCGCTCAACCACGACGAGGGAGCTGTGGCATGGGTCTGATGGACAAGGTCAAGGAGACCGCGCAGAAGGGCGCCGACGCGGCGAAGGGCGCAGTCAACGCGGGGCAGGAGAAGATCGACGACCTGAAGACCGAGAAGAAGATCAAGGAGCTCAAGGAGCAATTGGGCGGGTTGGTCTACGCGCAGCAGACCGGCAGCCCGGCCGACGACCACGACGCGGAAGTCGCGCGGATCGTCGGTGAGATCCGAGTCGCAGAAGCGGAGTCGGCCACCACCTCAGCCGAGGAGTAGCGCCGCCGTCAGGTCGCCGGCTGCACTTCGGTCTTCGCTCCCACCTTGTAGGCGGCCACCGTGTAGGCCACGGCCACGATCGTCAACGCGCCGACTCCCTCGGCCACGTCGACACCGGGGATGAGCCAACTCGTCACTCCCGCCGCCACCACGATGACCGACGCCCCGACGCGCAACAGGAACATCGGCCGCGCCGGCGTGCGCCGGGTGCACAACCCGAGCAGGCCGAGCGCGAGGAACACGGCCGCGAGTGACGCGGTGATCTCCAGGATGTCGCCTGCCGGCACCAATGCCAACGGCTCGGTCTTCACCAGCTTCGCGACACCGATCGCCGTGCCCGCGATCGCGAGCTGCATCACCAGGTGCAACCCCACCCACGGCGTCAAGCGACGACGCGCGATGCCGGCGTGCGGTACGTCCTCGAAGTAGCTCGTCCAGATCGTAAACGTGAGCACGAACTGGAACGCGAGCGCGATCACGTCGATCTCGTCGACCCGCGCGTTGCTCACCGCGATCGCGACCTTCACGAACGCCTCACCGCACACGATGATCGTGAGCGCGCCGAGCCGTTCGATGAGATGGTGCTCGTCGAGGCGGGTCACGTCACGGCGTTCGGCCGCCGGTCCCAGGGTCGCGACCACCGCGACGACTGCGCCGATCATCCACACCACGTAGCGCGCCGGGTTCGGCACGAACGCGGCCACGACGAACACCGCGGCCGCCGCCGTACCGAGCCGCGCGTGTCGACGCGCCTGGGCCCGGGACGGATCGGCGCGCACGACGCGTCCGTACATGATCGCGACGGTGCCCAACAGGAGCGCGTAGCTCACGGAGAGGTATTGCGCGTCGCGCACGACCCCGGCGTGGCCCTCCATCGCGATGACTGCGACGAGGAACATCTGCACCAACACGAGGAGTCGCTGCGGGAGGTCGTCGACCCGGTGACGGTCGGCGAACAGCGTGGTCGAGAGCCACACCCACCACAACGACGTGAACACCGCGACCACGAGCAGGATCTTCCCGGCATCGTGCAGGTGAGACACCGCCGAACTCAGCACCAGGATCGCCGCGACGAACACGAGGTCGTAGAACAGCTCGAGCCACGCCATCATCGAGTCGCGTCCGAACACCGGCGGAGCGGAAGGAGTCGACGCGGTCATCGGGCGCGGGACGGTAGTCGGCGAGCTGCGTCGTGCTGCGGATGTCCCGGCGACTACAGCGTCGCGAGCGCGGGCGCGGCGGCGAGCAGGTCGTCGGCCAGCGCGCGATCGCCGTCGACCTCGACCGAGACCTCGTGCGGCGCGATCCGGTCGCCCACCAGGCGACACCAGTCGGCCGCGTCGGCGGTGACGGTGACGTCGACGGCACGACCAGAGTCGCCGAACTCTGAATCAGCGGCGGCGGCGCCGAACGGCGCACCACCCATCGGTACCACCCACGACCCACCGGCCTCTCCGGTGAGCACCAGCCGGGCACGACGTCCGGGGCGCACGCGGTCAGCCAAGACGAGCGAGACGGCCAGCACTCGACCAGCGAGGTCGGCCATCAATGCCAGCTGCGCGGCGGGGGGAACACGCGACTCGAGCCCGCCGACCCGCCGGAGATCCTCGGCGTGCACCCACGTCTCGAACGCGCGGACCACGAGTGCGTCGTCACGCGACATCTCCACGCCGCGCCAGTCGGCAGTGTCGTCGCACGCGTCGATCGCCCAACGAAGGTTGGTGTCGACCGCGGCTCGCCACACCTGGGTGACGTCGTCGAGTGAGCAGTCGGCGAGCTCGGTGAGCACGGCATCCGTGCGCGCGTCGATGTCGGTCTCCGTGACCGACCCCATCACCGGACGGCCGATCGTTTGCGCAAACAGGCTTTCCTGCGCGGCCATGTGCACGACCAGATCGCGTGCGCTCAAGCCGTTCGCGGTGATCACCCGCAGCGCGCCGCGTGGGAGCGCCGCGACGGCCGCGGCGAATGCGTCGGACTCGGCTTCGTACAGCTCCACGACCGGGTCGGACACGAGTGGTCTCGCGCGCCGATCGGTCGCGGCAGCAAGCACGTCGTCGCGCAACGTGCTCGGCGCTTGCAGCGCGTGCGCGGCACCGACCCATGCGGCGACCTCCACGAGGTGACGCGCTTCGGCGGCCAGATCAGGGCGTCGCGCCAACACGACCTCGATCGCGGCGACCTCGTCGGGCTCACACGCATCCAGTGCGTACGCACCCAGGAGCGACTCGACCTGCGCGTCGGACAGCTCACCCGTGGCATCACGGGGCAGTTCAGCGGTCACGCGACACCTCCGTCGGCTTCGAGGATCGACGCGATCTTGCGGAGTGCGAGGCGAAGACGCGACTTGGCCGTGCCTTCGGGAATGCCCAACGTCTCGCCCACCTCGCGGTAGGTCTGGCCTTCGAAGTATGCGAGGTCGATCGCCTTGCGCTGCGCGTCGGGCAGGCCGTCGAGCGCCGAGCGCACGCGTTCGGCAGTGACGAGTGCCGTCGCGAGCTCCCCCACGTCGGGTACCGCGACTGCCTGACTCGCCTCGCGTTCGTTCCGACGCCGGCGCGCCGCCTCCCGTCGCACGTGATCCACCGCACGACGGTGGGTGATGGTGCCGATCCAACTGCGCAAGCTGCCGCGCGACGGGTCGAACGCCTCGGGTCGCTCCCACAACCACACGAACACGTCCTGGCTCACGTCTTCGGCGGCACGAGGGTCTCCGATCACCCGCAGCGCGAGCCCATAGACCAACGACGAGAATTGGTCGAAGACGTCGCCGAGGGCAGACGGGTCACCTTCGATCAACCGGGCTCGCACGTTGAGCTCCCACGGTGACGGCGGTACGACGCGAACGCGGGCCGCGGCCGCGTCGCCCTGCTCGAGCGCCATCACCGTGGGTTGGCCCATCGGAGTGACGTTCGCTGCCGAGGGTTCGAGCGGATCACTCACCGCACGAAGATCTCTGGGTGTTTCCGAACGAGCCGAGCCGCTAGCCCGTGAACGCGGGTGCGACGATCACCTCGAGTGCGACGACCACCACCGGCGGCGGGTCCGGGAACGTGTTGGTGACCGTGATCGTGCCGGTCGAGCCGGTCACGTCGACGAATTCCACCGACGTTCCCGACGGATCGCAGGTGGCGCGACTGCCGGTGCTCGTGCATCCGTACGCCACGGTATTCGCCCCACCGGTGACCGTCTCGGTGGCAACGCACTCAGACGACGCCTGCGTGGTGATGACCGAGTTGCCCGAGGTCGCCACGCCCGCCGCGTTGAAGACGACGTCGTACGTGGCTGGCAACGATTTGCCCAGGGTGACTTGGCAGGAGACGTGGACCGTGAAGGTGGTGCCAGCCGGTACGGGGCCGACCACGACTTTCTTGATCGTGACCATGTTGCCGCTGAACCCGGCGTTGGCGGGACCCGCGAACATCGCGAGCAATCCGAGCGCGGCGATCATGGCGAACAGCACGCCTACAACTTCATGGGACCCTCTCCCTACACCTCGTCACCCGCGCCGGCGAGACTACAGCCCACCCGTGGACCCACGAACTGATCCACGAAAGCGCGACAGCACGACGGCCGACCCGACGAGGGCGTAGACGACGAGCCCGACGCCGGGTTCCGGCCCCCACCAGTTGGAGAGGTCGAACCCCCACCAGAGCGCGGCCGCCAGCACCCAGACCGGGCAGATGATCTTCACCGCCAACCCCGCGTGACGCGAGACGAGCGCAGTCGTGCCCGCGACCACCGCACCGATCACGAAGAACGGTGGGAACACCGCGGCGTAGGAGCCACCCGCGCTCGCCACACCGCGCCCACCCCTGAAGCGCGTCCACACCGGCCACACGTGGCCCACGATCGCGGCGGTCGCGGCTGCGTATGCTGCCCCGTCGCTGATCGCGAGACCGACGAAGCCCGCGAGCGCGCCTTTCAGCGCGTCGAGGACGATCACCAACACGCCCCACTTCTTGCCGAGCACGCGCATCGAGTTGAGTCCGCCGGGGTTGCCGCTCCCCGCGGTGCGCAGGTCGATCTGACCGCGCGTCGCGAGACGCGCGACCAGGTCCGCCGACGGGAACGTTCCGATCAGATAGCCGAGCGCGAGCCCTGCGAGCACCTCACCGGCTTCGACCACGCTCGGACACTACGCCGACGGTGGCGCTGCTTCTGCGCTACCCGCCGGACACGGAACGCGGCGCGGCCTTGCCCGCACCGATCCACGGCATCATCGACCGCAGCTGCTCGCCGACCTCTTCGATCGGGTGCTGTGCCGCCTGGCGACGGAGCGCGTTGAACACCGGCCGTCCGGCCTGGTTCTCGAGGATCCACTCCTGCGCGAACTGGCCGCCCTGGATCTCACCGAGGATCTTCTTCATCTCAGCGCGCGTCTCATCGGTGACGATGCGCGGGCCGCGCGTCATGTCGCCGTACTCCGCGGTGTCGGAAATCGAGTAGCGCATGTTGGCGATGCCGCCCTCGTAGATGAGGTCGACGATCAGCTTCACCTCGTGCAGCGTCTCGAAGTAGGCCGACTCGGGCTGGTAGCCCGCGTCGACGAGCGTGTCGAAGCTCGCCTTGATCAGCTCCACGAGCCCACCGCAGAGCACGACCTGCTCGCCGAAGAGGTCGGTCTCGGTCTCTTCCTCGAACGTGGTGTCGAGCACGCCGGCGCGCGTGGAGCCGATCGCACGCGCGTATGCGAGCGCGGTCTGCTTCGCCTTGCCGGTCTCGTCGGCTGACACCGCGACGAGCGCAGGCACGCCGCCGCCGTCTTCGAACGTGCGCCGCACGAGGTGACCCGGGCCCTTCGGCGCGATCATCCACACGTCGACGCCCTTCGGCGGCTTGATCTGGCCGAAGTGGATGTTGAACCCGTGCGCGAACGCGAGCGAGTCGCGGTCTTCGAGGTTGGGCTCGATGTCTTCGACGTAGACGCGCGCCTGCTCGGTGTCGGGCAGCAGCACCATGATCACGTCGGCTTCCTTGCACGCCTCGGCGGTGGTGAGCACGCGCAGGCCGGCTTCCTCGGCCTTGGGCCACGACGACGAACCCTCACGCAGACCGACGC
>JBEVLJ010000092.1:0-8748 GCA_040509195.1 Acidimicrobiia bacterium | reverse complement strand
GCTCCCGACGTTGAGTCCCTGATGGCGCGCCCCTCTCCGGTGCGCCGCAGACCAGGAGCAGTCAATGAACGAGCACGACGCACCCGATCAGAGCACGGGCGACCAGCAGGCCGACGCCGAAGCACCCACCGTCCCGAGCTCGCCCGACGCTCCAACCGTCGCGGCCGGGCCTGAGAGCCCTCCGCCGTACGGCGGTGGCGCGAGCGCCGACTCGTCACCACCGCAGCACGGTTCCGGACGGGGCTGGATCTGGGGTGGTGTCGCGGCGGTGGTCGTCGTCGTCCTCGTGGTCGGTGCGTACTTCGTCGGACGATCATCGGTGGACCAAGGTCCTGCGTCGCTCTCGGAAGCCGCCCAACAGACCGCTAAGGGAGAACTTCCCGTCGGCGACGTGTCACTGAGTGCGCTCGCCGAAGCACTCGGCGACTCGAAGGGTGACCTCCTCGAGCAGCTCGGACTCGGCGGCAAGGGCTCGGCCAGCAACTCCATCGTGCAAGACCTGCTCGACGAGTTGGGCGACCAGTTGAAGGACCGCGTGCAGGACGGCCTGAGCGGCAAGCGCGATTCGGGCAGCTCGGACTCGTCGACGAGCCGCGACGCGTTCTTCGGCGTGTCGACCACCAACTCGTCGAACCCGGCGGGCGCGCAGATCAGCGCGGTCCGTGCCGACAGCCCGGCGGCCGACGCGGGTCTGCAGGCGGGCGATGTGATCACGGCGATCGACGGCACGACGGTCGCGAGCTCGTCGAGCTTCGCCCGTCAGGTCGCATCGCACGACCCGGGCGACGTGATCAGCGTCACCTACGCACGCGGTGGCACCAGCGCAACCGCTCGCGTGCGTCTCGGCAACACCTCGACGCCCACCACGACGACGTCGCCCGCGATCTGAGCATCCCGTCGGCTCACGCAGAGCACCGTGCCCGACTACGGTCGGCGACGGGCATCACGACGCTCGAACGACAGGAGTCGACGATGGCGCGATTCGAAGGCCGACGGGTGATCGTCACCGGTGCTGGCTCCGGCTTCGGCACCGCCATTGCGCAGCGATTCGCGGCGGAAGGCGCGGCGGTGGTGGTCGCCGACATCGACATCACCGCGGCGGAGAAGGTGGCCGCCGACCTGCCACCGGCCGTGGCGGTGCGGGTCGACGTGACCCAGGACGCCGACAACGCCGCGATGGCCGCCACCGCGGTCGACGCGTTCGGCGGGATCGATGTCGTGTGCGCCAACGCGGGCGGCGCCCACCGCCTCGCCAACCTCGTCGACCTCCCGGTCGAAGACTTCGACCGGATGTTCGCGCTCAACGTCCGCAGCGTGTACCTGGCGATCAAGCACTGCGTCCCGCACATGGGTGAGGGCAGCTCGATCGTCGCCACCGCGTCGATTGGCGGCCGGCGGCCTCGACCTGCGTTGACCGCCTACAACGCGTCGAAGGGCGCGGTGATCACGCTCGTCCGCGGCGTCGCCACCGAGCTTGCGCCGCGCATCCGGGTGAACGCGGTGTGCCCCGTGTCGTCGGACACCGGGTTCGACCAGCACGTCTTCGGCACCGACATGCCCGCGGAGTTCGAGGCGAACGTGGTGAAGGGCATCCCCATGGGTCGTCGTGCCATGCCCGACGACGTCGCGGGCTCCGTGTTGTTCCTCGCGTCCGACGACGCGTCGTTCCTCACCGGGGTCTGCCTCGATGTCGACGGCGGACGCAGCATCGCGTAGTCACACGGCGCCGGCGGGTCAGAACATGAACTCCCCGCCGTTCACGTGGATCACCTGTCCGGTGACGAACCGGCCTGATTCCCCCGCGAGGTAGAGACACGCCTCGGCCACGTCGACGCTGTCGCCGTAGTGCTTGATCGCCATGCGCGACACGACCTCGTCCGGATCGATGTGCGTGTACTGGGCGGCGTCACGCACCGTGTCGATCGGGCCCGGCGCGACGGTGTTGGCGGTGATCCCATGCACCCCGTACTCGCGCGCGATCGCCTTCGCCATGCCGTGCAGGCCCGCCTTGGCCGTGACGTTGGCGGCGCGCTCGGGGATGTGGCCGGCGAAGCCGTCCTGTCCGGAGATGTGGATGACGCGACCCCAACCACGCTCGCGCATGCCCGGAACGGTGTGGTGCGCGATGTAGAACGCCGCGCTGAGGTTCGTGGCGATGGTCGAGTTCCACTCGTCCACGGTGATCTGTTCGAACGGGAGCCGCATCCGCCTCCCGACGTTGCTGACGCTGATGTCGACGCCGCCGAACGCCTCGGTCGCGGTGGCGACCATGCGACCGACCGCGTCGGCGTCGGACACGTCGGCGAGCAGGCCGACCGCTTTGCCACCCGCCGCAGTGATCTCCTCGACGACGGCGTCGATCGCGGCCTGGTCGCGATGGCCGTTGACCACGACGTTCGCGCCTCGTTCGGCGAACGCAAGCGCGATGGCGCGGCCGATGTTGCGGCCGGACCCGGTCACGAGGGCCGTCCGGCCCGTCAGATCATCGAAGCTGCTCATGGTCGACAGTTTCGCCAGTTGACACGGCGAATGTCCAACGCGGGCGATTCACTCGGGAATCAGCGACCAGGTGTCCCAGTGCACGATGTCATCCATCGACTTGCGCGGGCCGCGCTTGAAGTCGGTGCCCAGGGTGTAGGCAACCGGGAACAGGCCGCCCTGGATCACGTCGTCGTACGGGATGCCGAGGACGTCGGCGACGTCGCGCTCGCGCGTGAGGTGCATCGTCGTCCACGCGGTGCCCAGGCCACGCTCACGGGCGGCGAGGCAGAAGTTCCACGCCGCGGGAAGCAACGATCCCCAGAAGCCCGCCTGGTTGCCGTCGCCGGTCGGCCGTCCCGACTGACACGGAATCATCATCACCGGCACCTCGTGGAAGTGCTCGGCGAGATACGCCGCTGACGCATACACCCGCGGGTCGGCCCGGCCCGGGTGGTACACCGCCTCGAACACCTCGCGGTAGATGTCGGCCACCGCCTGCTTCTTCGCCGGGTCGGTGACGAACACCCAATGCCAACCCTGGCGGTTCGAGCCGCTCGGTGCCTGTGTCGCGAGATCCAAGCACTCGACGAGCACGGCGCGCTCGACCGGCCGTTCGAAGTCGAGGCGACGGCGCACCGCGCGCGTGGTGGACAGCAGTTCGTCGGGTGTCAGGTCGAGGCGCATGCCGTCATCGTCTCAGCGACCGACCGGAGTGTCCAGCCGGCCGAGTCGTCATGCCCAGGGCGGCGGCGCGCCCCAGCGGTCGTGGAACGTGGTCTCGCTCGTCGGCAGGCGCGTCGTCGGCCCGAAGTTGCCGCGGGGATAGCCGAGGGGAATGCACAGGTGGAACGCAACATCATCGGGGATGGCGAACAGCTCGCGGAATCGCGGCATGACGCTCTCGTGCAACGAAGTCGGGACCGACCCGATGCCGAGTGCACGGGCCGCGAGCATGAGGTTCTGCACAGCGGGCACCACGGAGCTGGCGGCACCATGGTCGAGCGCGAGCGCGAACACGATGCACGGGACGGTACCGATCTCGTCGGCGAACCGCGACGCCGAGCGGTAGAGATCCGACATCTCCTCGACCGACGTCTTGCCTTCGTCGCCGCGCTTCGCCCACCAGGCATCTCGGTAGATCGGGGCGAACGCCTCGATGAGGGCAGGGTCGTCGACCACGAGGAAACGCGTCAGCTGACGGTTCCCGCCGTTCGGTGCCTTCGACGCGGCCTCGAGGATCAGCTCGAGATCCTCGACGCGCAGCCGGTCGGGGCGGAAGCGACGGATCGCCCGTTGCGTGAACATCACTTCGTGCAACGGCATCGACAAGCGCGCGGGATCCACGGCTACCGGGCTAGCACATGACGGTCAGGTGGGCGGTGCGTCCAGGCCGAGCTTCCATGCCGCGATCCACCACCGTCGGTCGCGCTTGACGAGATCGAACTCGTAGTGACCCGCGGCCGCGACGCGGGTGGGCTCTCGTCCGGGCGCCGTCGTCATGATGAGCATGTAGGCGTGCGCGTGGGCGCGATCGGCGGCCTGCTCGTCGATCCACACGCTGCTCGGCATGTGTCGGCGTTGGACGCCCTTGGCCAGGTTCGCGTCGTAGTGCGGCGACAACGTGGCGCGGATCTCGACGGGACCGCGCGACATGGTGGCCGGTTCGTCACCCACCTGCCGCGTCAACACCGCGTCGGGGGTGAACAGATCGGTGAGCCACTCCTCGATCCGTCGTTCGTCGTAGAGATAGCCGTACCGCCCGACGAGCTCGTGGATCGCGAGCCGATCTGCGAGTGCCTCGTCGGCACCGGCGGTCTCCTGGTCGTTCCCCATCGTGGTCGTCCTCCTCAAGCAAAGGGTCTTCCGGCTCCCGCGACGTCGACCTCGACCACCGCAAGCCGTGCGCGCGGGTTCGCGGCGGTGGCGGGACCCATGGCGGGCGAAAGGCAGAGCGCGAGGGTCCGCCCGTCGTCGCCACCGAGCCCGCACGCGAACACGTTGAACCCATCGTCGGCGATGGCGTCGACGATCTCACCACCTTCGCGCACCCGGATCGCGCGCCAGCCCGCGGCGTCGGCCACCCAGATGCACCCCTCCGCGTCGAGCGCGAGGCCGTCCGCCGCGACGGTCGCGGTCTCCAACGCGGTCTCGAGCGCTTCCCGAGCAGGCGGATCGGCGAAACGCGCCCACTCGCGCCGGCCCGACAGCGATCCATCGGGTGCGATGTCGAAGGCGGTGAGTCGGTTGCCGCGCGACTCGGCGACCACCAACGTGCCGTCGGGCGTGATCACCATGCCGTTCGGGAAGTACAGGTCGTCGGCAACGAGTCGCGTGCTGCCGTCGGCCTCGACGAGGGCGATGCCCGAGGGGACGACCGGCTCGACGTCGCGTTCGTAGCCGAAGCTGCCCACGTAGGCGCGACCGCGGTCGTCGACGACCATGTCGTTCAACCAACCGCGGAGCACACCGTTGAGGTCGGCATGCTCGCTGAGCGTGCCGTCGGCGCCGATCCGCACGACCTTGCGGTCGCGCATCGACACGACGAGCGGCGTTCCATCCGGCAACCACCCCAACCCCGACGGCTGCGCAGGGACCCGCGCCATCTCCTCGACGGCGCCGTCGAGCGTGACCGCGAGCACGGCGTGCGTGTAGAAGTCGGAGATCCAGAAACGACCGTCTCGCCAGCGCGGCGACTCCAGGAAGGCCCAACCGTCGGTCAGCACGCGGAGATCGCTCGGCACGTGCTCGTTCTATCAGGCGGCGACGCCCGTAGACTCCGCGCCGATGCTGGGCCCGACCTCGCACACCTACTACTCACAGCGCTTGCGGCTGCACTACCTCGACTACGGCAACGCCGACGCGCCGCCGTTGCTCATGGTGCACGGCAATCGGGATCATGCACACAACTGGGACTGGCTCGCGGACCGTCTCCGCGACCGCTACCACATCGTCGCGCCCGACCTGCGCGGCCACGGCGACTCGCAGTGGAGCCTCGGATCCGCCTACGCAACCAACGAGTTCGTGTACGACATCGCGCAACTGGTCGAACAGCAGCGGCTCGCGCCGCTCCGGATCGTTGCGCACTCGTTGGGCGGCAACGTCGCGTTGCGCTACGCGGGCACGTACCCCGATCGCGTCGAGCGTCTCGTGGTGGTCGAGGGCTCGGCAGGAACGATACGACGCGTCGATCCGCCACCGCCGGCTGCGGAGCGACTGCAGAAGCTCGTCGATACCGGTCGCTCGCTCGCGGCCAGGACCCCGCGCCGGTACGCGACGCTCGATGACGCCTTCCGTCGGATGCTGGAGGAGAACCCTCACCTCTCTCCCGAGCAAGCACGTCATCTCACGATCCACGGCGCGAACCAGAACGAGGACGGCACCTACACCTGGAAGTTCGACAACTACGTGAACGCCGGCCAGATCCTCGACTTCTCGGGTTCCGATGTGCGCGAACTGTGGCGCAACATCACGTGCCCGGTGCTGCACGTCTCCGGCAGCGAGAGTCCGCACGAAACCGGGATCGACCCCGACCTGCTCGTGGCCGAGTTCCGCGATGCCCGCCACGTGGTCGTCGAGGGAGCCGGGCACTGGGTGCAGCACGACCGGCTCGACTGCCTCGTGGAATTGCTCGACACGTTCCTGTAGGTCGCGTCCGACGTCGGTGCCCAACGCGTCTCCTGCGTGCCGTCGTCGCGGGTCACCGCGCGGATCGCATTGTCGCGGTGCGTCACTCGCCATCGGGCGAAGGCATCCCGGAGCCGTCATGCGCGTCGGACCGGGCGCGGCGGGCGAGCTCCTCGCGGTGCATCTCGTCGGGCAGCTCGGGGATCATCCCGCCGAAGAGCTCCGCCGTCGCCTCGAACGACGCCAACGGGCTGCGCAGCGCGCCCTGCTGCGGCAGGCGGGCAGGAAGGAAGCGGAGCACGCTGGCGACGGCGAGCAGCGCGAGGACGACGCCCACCAGTGCCGCGGTGTGGAGGCCGTCGACGAATGCTTGCTGCGTCACGTTGGTGACTGCGCGCGCGGCGCCGGCGGGGAGTTGCGTGGCCGCCTGCGCCGCCCCCGCGAGCGAGGTCTTGGCGCGCTCGTCGACCGCATCCGGGAGATGGTGGAGCGAGGCCGCGACCGAGCTGCGGTATTGCGAGGTCGCAATGCTGCCGAGGATGGCGACGCCCAGGGCGGCACCGAGCTCACGCGTGGCGTCGTTGGTCGCGGAACCCGAGCCGGCACGACGGTCAGGCACCGCAGACATGATCGACGCCGTCATCGGCGACATGGAGAGCGCCATTCCTGTCGCCAGCGGCAAGATCGCGGCGATGGCGAGCCAGTACGACGAGTCGGTGCCGAGCAGCTGGATCATCGCCATCGACGTCGCAACGAGCCCCATGCCGACGGCCACGACGGTGCGCGCACCGAAGCGGTCGCTCAATGCCGGCGTTCGGGGCGAGAGCAAGAGGATCACCAACGCGACGGGGACGAAGCGCACTGCGGCCGAGAACGCCGAGTAGCCCAGCACGAGCTGGAAGTACTGCGTCATGAGGAAGAAGACCCCATAGAGCGCGAGGAAGATGAGGATCATCCCACCCGTGCCCGTGCTGAACGACGGGTTGCGGAAGTAGTGCATGTCGAGCATGGGCTCGTTGCAATGCAGCTCCCACAGCACGAACGCCACGATCACGACCGCGGCGATCCCGAACGAAACGAGCGTGGTCGGGCTCAGCCACCCTTTGTCGGGTGCCTCGATGAGTCCGTAGACGAGCGAGACGATCCCGATGATCGACAGCAGTGCGCCGATCGGGTCGAGGGGCGCCTCCTCCGGATCACGCGATCGAGGGACGATGAACCACCCCACCACCAGTGCGAACAGGACGATCGGGACGTTGACGAGGAAGACCGACCCGTACCAGAAGTGGCCGATGAGGAAACCGCTGGCCACCGGTCCGATGATGCCGGCCGCGCCGGTGAGGCTCGCCCAGATCGCGATGGCTCGTACGCGCTCCTCTTCGTTGAACACGTTCACGAGGATCGACAGCGTCGACGGCATGATGAACGCAGCGCCGACACCCATCACGGCGCGACTGGCGATGAGCTGCCAGATCTCGTTGGAGAGCGCGCCGATCGTGGTGCCGATGAGGAAGATCACGAGACCGCTCTGGAGCGCGCCCTTGCGCCCGTAGCGGTCACCGAGCGCGCCGCTGGTGAACAGGAGCCCAGCGAACACGAGTGAGTAGATCGCGACGACCCACTGCAGCTGCGATTCGGTCGCGTGCAGGTCGCGCGACAACGTCGGGATCGTGACGTTGAGGCTCGCATTGCCCACGAAGACGATCACGAGGCTGAGGCACAACACCGCGAGGATCCACCACCGCCGCGCGTGGATCATGGGATCCGTCTCACTCAACGGCGGGATGCCTGGGTGCTCGTCGGCACCGACAGCGGGGGGAATGCCGTCGGTGCTCATGCCGGTTTCGTGCTCGCCAAGCGCGTCCCTTCTCGTCGGGCCACTGTGGCTCGGGGCCGTCACCGCGCGCAAAGCGGGTCGCATCGCCATCAGCGAACGAGTGTTCGCCGTACGCTGTCGTCGTGCTCCATGGCTTCGCTCGTCACGATCGCACCGAACGGGCATGGACCGAGCACCTCGCCACGAGTGCAGGGGCTCGAGCCTTGCTCGAAGCCGTCGCGCGCGCTCGGCTTCCCGCGCAGACCGCCGCCACGCTGCACGAGATCCTCCTCGCGCTCGCGGTCGAGACGACTGACGACGTGGGCGGTGGTGCATCACCTCGATCGAGCCGCTGCGCGATTCACCAGTTCCACGTCGCGGGGAAGTATCCCGACGTTGCCATCAACGATCCGCGCGACCGACTGTTCGCAGTGATCGAAGCACAGCGAGGTCGCGCCGACGACCGCCACATCGCCAAGCTTGCGACGAACTATGTCCCCAACACCGGCGCCCGGCTCGGGATTCTCGTCGCCGAAGGTTGGCGACGCGCCGACGCCGGGCACCCGGCCTGGGTCGAGTGCCCCGCCCCGGTTGTGGTCGTGGTGACTCGCGACGCGCTGTGCGAGCCCGACTACGAGGTCGTCTGGGTGCACTCCCAGACGGTCGCGGACCGCGACGATGGTCAGCGACGATGGTCAGTGGTCTTCGAGCCGGACGACAGTGTGTGACGTCCGGATACTCTCCCACCTCCTCCCCGGCGAACGAACGGAGCAACGACGATGGATCACCGACACCTCGGCCGCACCGGGCTGCGCGTGAGCCCGCTG
>JBEVLJ010000091.1:0-3765 GCA_040509195.1 Acidimicrobiia bacterium | reverse complement strand
CACGCTGCGCGTCGACCGGCACACGAACCTGACGGCGAACCCGCAACCGATTCGCGTCGCGGGCATCGGGTACGACGCGACCAAGCCGATCGACGTGGCCCTGTGTGCCGTGCCCGCGGCGGGCGCGGCGCCGAGCACGTGTCTCGCCGGGACGTCGTCGACCGGAGCTTCGACCGGCGCGACGAGCAGTGCGGCGTGGGTTGCATCCGGCCCGACGGCCGAAGGGCGCACGCCGACCGATGTGTTCGGTGCCGACGGCACGTTCGCGGTCGCAATCGACGTGAACCCGAAGATCGCCGACGGCGTCGACTGCCGTGAGACCAAGTGCGCGATCGTCACGCGCAACGACTCGTCGCGTCCGAACGATCGGTCGCAAGACCTCGTCGTCCCGGTCAGCTTCGTGAGGGCCAAGGCGAAGGCCAACTCGTTGGGAGCGGTGGCGAGCGTCTCGTCCGACGACTCGGGCTCGAACCTGTTGGTGCGCGGCTTCGCGCTCGTCGCGATCCTCGCCTTGATCGCCGGCGTCACGACGTTCGTGCTTCGTCGCCGTCGCCGTGCAGACGGCGTCTGACATGCGTCCCTCCGCACGTCGGGGGCGTCGGATCGCTCTCGCTCTCGCACTCGCGGTGACCGTGACATCGGCCGTTGCAATCAGCCCGGCCGGCGCGGCGTCGACGCGCGAGGGCAAGATCACCGCGGTCACTCCGGTCACGAACGACGCCAAGCCGGTGCTGCCCGTCACCGTGGAGTCGGCCGACGGCAAGACCGTCGAAGTGAAGAACGTGTCGCGCATCGTGTCGCTCAACGGGAGCGTGTCGGAGATCGTGTACGCGCTCGGCCTCGGCAAGAACGTCGTGGGGAAGGACATCACCACCACGTTCAGTGAGTCGTCCAAGGTGCCGCTCGTGACGCGCGGTCACGACGTGTCGGCGGAGTCCGTGTTGTCGCGGAAGCCGACCCTCGTGCTCGCACAAGACGACTCCGGTCCGCCCGACGCACTGCAGCACATCCGTGACGCCGGGGTGCCGGTGGTCGCGTTCTCGTCGACCGAGAACATCGACGACATCGGCACCCGCATCGAGAAGGTGGCTGAGGCCCTCGGCGTGCCCGCGGAGGGCACGTTGCTGCTCGAGCGCACCGAGAATGAGATCAAGACCGTGCAGCAGGCCATTCCCGCGTCGGCCAAGAAGAAGAAGCTGAAGGTCGCGTTCCTCTACATGCGCGGGCAGGCCGGCGTGTACTTGATCGGCGGCGAGGGTTCCGGCGCCGACTCGATGATCAAGGCGGCGGGTGGTATCGACGCGGGCACCGCGATGGGGCTCGAGAAGGCGTTCACGCCGATCACGAGTGAAGCGCTCGTGAAAGCCGCGCCCGACGTGATCCTCATGACCACCACCGGGCTCACGTCGGTCGGCGGCATCGACGGGCTCGTCGAGATCCCGGGCATCGCGCAGACGCCGGCGGGCTTGAACCGTCGCATCGTCACCGAGGAAGACGGCTTGCTGTTCAGCTTCGGTTCGCGCACACCCGTCGCGCTCGCCGGGATCATCGACCAGCTCTACTCGTTGAGCTCGAAGAGGAACTCCAAGGCGTGACCGTGACCGCTCGCGAGCTCGACGACGAGGTCGAGGTCGAGGCCGACGACCACGTCGATCTCGAAGACGTCGTCGCCGCGAAGCGCGCCCACCTCCGTCCGTGGGTGCTGCTGCTCGTCCTCACGATCGGACTCGTCGTCGCGTCGATCGTCGCGATCGGCATCGGCGCGTTCCACGCGTCGCCCGGCGAGGTGTTGAGCGTGATCGCGCATCGGCTCGGCCTCAACATCGGCACGCAACCCGATGCACTGGTCGACTCGGTGGTGTGGGACATCCGCATCCCGCGCGTACTGCTCGCCATGGTGGTGGGCGGGGCGCTCGGATGCGCGGGCGCCGCGATGCAAGGCGCGTTCGCGAACCCGCTCGCGGAGCCCGGCATCATCGGCGTCTCGTCGGGCGCTGCGCTCGGTGCGGTGGCGGCAATCGTGCTCGGCTTCACCCTCCTCGACACCTGGAGCGTGGCCGGCGCTGCGTTCGTCGGTGGCTTGATCACCGTGGCGATCGTCTACTTCGCTTCACGCAGCGACGGACGCACCGAAGTGGTGACGCTGATCCTCACCGGGGTCGCGCTCAATGCCCTCACCGGCGCGGTGATCGGACTCTTCACCTATCTGTCGACCGACGCCGAGCTGCGAAGCATCACGTTCTGGACCCTCGGGAGCGTCGCGCAGGCCACGTGGCCGAAGGTGCTCGTGGTGATGCCGATCGCGATCATCGGGATCATCCTGGCGAGCAGCCAGGCCCGCAAGCTGGATCTGTTGTCGCTCGGCGAGCGCTCAGCGCGTCATCTCGGTGTCAACGTGGAGCGGCTCCGCATCCTCATGCTCGTGGTCGTCGCCATGCTCACCGCATCGGCGGTCGCGGTGTCGGGGATCATCCTCTTCGTCGGCCTCGTGATGCCGCACATCATCCGCATGATCGCGGGACCGGGCCACCGTCTGTTGCTGCCGGCATCGGCGCTCGCGGGTGCGCTCGCGCTCGTCGTGGCGGACACCGTGTCGCGCACGGTGATCGCTCCGTCGGAGATCCCCCTTGGAGTGCTCACCGCGCTCGTCGGTGCGCCGTTCTTCCTTTGGATGTTGCGCCGCACGCGCGCTCGCCAGGGCGGTTGGGCATGACTCGGATTCACTCGATCCGGTTCAAGCGCCGCGTGCGGCTGCCGGCGCGCCGCGCGCGCGGTGCCACGTTGTTGTCGGCGCACGACGTCACGGTGCGGCTCGGCAAGCGCGAGGTCGTGCGCGGCGTCGACCTCGAAGTGCGTGCCGGTGAGGTGCTCGCGCTCGTCGGCCCGAACGGGTCGGGGAAGTCGACGCTGCTCGCAGCGTTGTGCGGCGATCTGGAGGTTGGCGCCGGCGCGGTCGAGCTCGACGGTCAGCCGCTGTCGTCGTGGACGCACGCCGAGCTCGCGATGCGGCGCGCGGTGCTACCGCAGGCGCCGGTGGTCACGTTCCCGTTCACCGTGCACCAGATCGTGTCGATGGGTCGCGCGCCGTGGAATGCCACGGAGCTCGACGTCGACGACGACGAAGCCGTGCACGATGCGCTCGTCGCCACCGACACCCTCGCGTTCGCGCACCGTGCCTATGCCGCCCTGTCAGGTGGCGAACGCGCGCGAGTGATGTTGGCGCGCGTCCTCGCGCAGCGCTCGCAACTCCTCGTGCTCGACGAGCCGACCGCTGCGCTCGACCTGCACCATCAAGAAGTGGTGCTCGACCTCGCGCGGGCGCGAGCCGACGCGGGGGATGGCGTGATCGTCGTGCTCCACGACTTGGGCTCGGCGGGCGCGTGTGCGGACCGTGTTGCGGTGCTCTCCGACGGACGAGTCGTCGCGTGTGGGCCGCCGGCCGGCGTGCTCACGCCGGAGCGGCTCAGCGAGGTCTACGCCCACGGCGTCGAGGTGATCGCGCATCCCCGCACCGGAGCGCTCCTGGTGCTGCCGCAGCGCTGATCGCGTTCCGCGGCGCCCCCGGCCGGCTGCGACTCGACAGGGTGTCGAAAAGCAGGGTACCCTTACCTAAGTCTCCGCTCGTGGGCAACGAAGGGAATCGCAATGGAAACGGTGGTCAGCAACACGAGGCGAGGCGTTCGTGCCTCGCTCGTGGCCCTGGTGGTGGGGATGCTCGCCTTCGGTGTCTTGATCGGGCAGTCGATCGGCGCACACGGCGATGAC
>JBEVLJ010000090.1:0-11015 GCA_040509195.1 Acidimicrobiia bacterium | reverse complement strand
CGTACGGATCGCTCGACTACTCGGTGATGGGCACCGGCGCGCATCTGGTGAGCGGTGGCACCGCCACCGCGATCGCGTTGCTCTTGTTGCTCGCGGCGGTCGGCAAGAGCGCACAGTTCCCGCTGCACGTGTGGCTGCCCGACGCGATGGAGGGTCCCACGCCGGTGTCGGCGCTCATCCACGCCGCCACCATGGTCACTGCGGGCGTGTACCTGTTGTGCCGCGCACACCCGTTCCTGCAGGCGAGTGCCGACGCCTCGACGGTGGTTGCGTGGATCGGTGGTGTCACCGCGCTCGCGGCGGGCACCGTCGCGATCATGCAGCCCGACATCAAACGGGTGCTCGCGTACTCCACCGTCAGCCAACTCGGGTACATGTTCCTCGCCGTCGGCGTGCACGCGTACAGCGCGGCCGTGTTCATGGTGATCTGCCACGCCTGTTACAAGGGCTGCCTGTTCCTCGGCGCCGGCTCGGTGATCCACGGCAACCACGACGGCCAAGACATGCGGCTCATGGGTCGCTTCCGCAAGTTCCTGCCCTACACCGCGATGGGCATGGTGGTCGCGTGGCTCGCGATCACCGGCGTGCCGCCGCTCTCCGGGTTCTTCGCGAAGGACGAGATCATCACGCAGGTGTACCTGTCCCACGACTACGGACTGTGGGTGATCGCGCTCATCGCGGCGGTCTTCACCGGCGTCTACATGACCCGGCTCATCTTCCTCACCTTCTACGGCAACGAGCGTTGGGAGACCCCCGATCCCGCGACGCTGGTGATCTCCGGTGGCGCCGACGATCACGCGCCCGCGGCCGCGTCGGCGACCGCCGTGCTGGACGACGACCCGGACCACCTCGACCACGACCCGTCGCCCACCGTGAGCTACGGCAACCCGATCGCGTACCCCGAGCACCCGCACGCGCCGCACGAGTCGCCCGGCACCATGACCGGACCGATCCTCATGCTCGCGTTCCTCGCCGCCACGATCGGCTTCATCAACATGCCGTTCCACGGGCTCGACTTCTTCGACAAGTGGCTCGAGCCGTCGTTCCGTCACGTGCCCGAGCTCGAGCCCTCGTCGTTCTTCCAGGGCGCGACGCTCGAAGTGCTGGCCGTGATCCTCGCGATCATCGGCATCACGACCGCGTACTTGCTGTACCGACGCGGCCTGCCCGATCCCGATCACGACCCGCTCGACGACAAGCTCGGTGTTGCCGGCCGCATCTTCGGCAACGCCTACTACTACGACTCGGGGATCGCGAAGCTCGTCGGCGGTCCGCTGCGCGCGTTCGCCAACTTCCTCGACAAGGTGGTCGACGCGAAGTTGATCGACGGGTTCGTCGACGGCACCGGTCACCTCGTGAAGCGCGCCTCGTTCGGGTTGCGCCACGTGCAGAACGGCCTCGTGCGCCGGTACGCGCTCGGCATCGCGTTCGGTGTGGCCGCGCTCTTGCTCTACGTCGTCGTCTGGGCGGGGCGGTAACCGGTGGGCGAGTTCCCGATCCTCTCCGCGATCATCGCCGTCCCGATCATCGGTGCGTTCATCTGCTTGCTCGTACCGGAGCGGCGCCCCGAGATCGCCAAGGGCGTGGGCTACGCCACGTCGATGATCACCTTCGGGCTGGCCGCGTGGCTGCTGTGGCACTTCGCACCGCACACCGCGAAGTTCCAGTTCCTCGAGCACGAGCAGTGGATCCCGCGTCTCGGCGTGAACTACCTCGTGGGGGTCGACGGCATCTCGATCTTCATGGTCGCGGTCACCGCGCTGCTGTTCCCGATCGGCTTGCTCGCCTCCGAGCGCTACATCACGCACCGGGTGAAGGCATACATCGCGTGGTTCCTCCTCCTCGAGGGGGCGATCATGGGCATCTTCCTCTCCCTCGACCTGATCCTGTTCTTCGTGTTCTGGGAGCTGCTGCTCGTGCCGATGTACTTCCTCATCCTCGGATGGGGGAGCGGCAATCGCGCGTACGCCGCGGTCAAGTTCTTCCTGTACACCGCGTTCGGTTCGGCGTTCCTGCTCGCGGCCACGTTGGCGCTCGGGTTCATCCACCAGGCCGACACCGGCGTGCTCACGTTCGACTACCGCGTGCTCGCGGCGTGGAACGGGTTGTCGGGCGGCACCGAGGTGCTGTTGTTCCTCGGCTTCATGGCTGCGTTCGCGATCAAGGCACCGCTGTTCCCGTTCCACACGTGGCTGCCGCTCGTGCACACCGAAGCGCCGACCGCCGGTTCGGTGGTGCTGGCCGGCGTGATCCTCAAGATGGGCGCGTACGGCCTGCTGCGCTTCTCGTTCGAGCTGTTCCCGCAAGCGTCGGTGGATCTCGCGCCGATCTTCCTCGTGCTCGCGGTGATCGGGATCATCTACGGCGCGATCGTCGCCACCATGCAGACCGACTTGAAGCGCGTGATCGCGTACTCGTCGGTCGCGCACATGGGCTTCGTGGTGCTCGGAATCTTCTCGCTCACGGTGATCGGCATCGACGGCGCCGCGTTCACGATGCTGAGTCACCCGCTCACCACGGGCGCGCTGTTCCTCGTGATCGGCATGCTCTACGAGCGACGCCACACGCGCGAGATCAGCGCGTTCCGCGGCATCTGGAAGAGCGCGCCGATCCTCACGACGCTGTTCCTGATCGCGATGTTCGCCGGCATCGGTCTGCCCGGCTTCTCCGGCTTCATCGGCGAGTTCCTGGCGCTGATCGGCACGTTCATCGTGCATCGCCCGTTCGCGATCGTCGCCACCACCGGTGTGGTGCTCGCCGCGGTCTACTCACTGTGGGCCTTCCAGCGCGCGTTCACCGGCAAGCCGCAGGGTGAGAACGCCACGTTGAAAGACGTGAGCGTGCGCGAGTTCTGCGTGGTCGCGCCGCTGCTCGCGCTCAGCCTCTTCCTCGGCATCTACCCGAAGCCGGCGCTCGACCGCATCGAGCCGTCGGTGCGCAAGGCCGTCGCCGACCTCGAGCTCAAGTCCGACTACCGCGAGCCTGACCCGCCGGCCATCGCCAAGCACCTCCTCACCGAAGTGGAGAAGGACGCCAAGGCCGACGCGAAGGCCGACTCCCATGAGGGCTCCAAGTGATCGCCGCCCTCTTGGCTCCGTTCACTGGCGGCGTGCTCGGCGCGGCGGCGCCGATCACCGCGCCGCCCGTCGACTGGCAGGCGATCGCGCCGGTGCTCGCGCTCGGTGGTGCTGCGGTGCTCGTGGTGTTGTCGCGAGCGATCCTGCGCCAGCACCGTTCGGCCATGCCCGTCGCGCTCGTCATCACCGCGATCGGGCTGCTCACCACCGGTGCGATGTTGTGGTGGCAGTGGTGCACGGTGCGCGACAGCGGCGCCATCGTCACGATGTCGGGCATGGTGCGCGTGGATCCGTTCGCGGTGTACCTCGGCATCGTGATCACGATCGCCACCGCACTCGCGGTCCTGCTCGCGGTCGCCTATCTGAAGCGTGAAGGGTTGGAAGGCCCCGAGTACCTCGCGTTGATGTTGTTCTCCGCGGTTGGCATGATCGTGATGACGACCGCCAACGACCTGATCGTGGTGTTCCTCGCACTCGAGATCCTGTCGATCCCGCTGTACGTGCTCGCCGCGTTCGACCGTCGCCGTCTGAGCTCGCAAGAGGCGGGCATCAAGTACTTCGTCCTCGGCGCGTTCTCGTCGGCGATCTTCCTCTACGGCATCGCGCTCGTGTACGGGGCCACCGGCACCACGTCGCTGTCCGGCATCCTGTCGTTCCTCGCGCAGCACACGCTCTTCGACACGGGCACGCTGCTCACCGGCATCGTGTTGTTGTTGGTGGGCCTCGGCTTCAAGATCGCGGCCGTGCCGTTCCACACGTGGACCCCCGACGTGTACCAGGGCGCGCCCACGCCGGTCACCGCGTTCATGGCGTCGGCCACCAAGGCTGCCGGGTTCGCGGCGCTGCTGCGCGTGTTCCTCACCGCGTTCCCCCAGTTCCGCACCGACTGGCGGCCGGTGGTGTGGGTGCTCGCCGCGCTCACGCTGCTCGTCGGCAGCATCGGCGCGACCATGCAGACCGACATCAAGCGGATGCTCGCGTACTCGTCGGTCGCCCATGCCGGGTACGTGCTGATGGGTGTCCAGGCCGCGTCGCCGAAGGGCGTGGAAGCCGCGCTCTTCTATCTCTTCGTGTACACGTTCATGGTCGTCGGCTCGTTCGCGGTGGTCACCGCGGTCACGTTGTACGGCGACGCTGATCATTCGATCGCGAGCTACCGCGGCCTCGCGTCGCGTCGACCGGTGCTCGGCACGTTGCTCGTGTTCTTCATGCTGGCGCAGGCCGGCATCCCGCTCACCGGCGGCTTCGTGGCGAAGTTGGAGGTGTTCGCCGCCGCGACCGCGAAGGACGAGTACCTGCTCGTCGTCATCGGTGCCGTCGCCACCGTGATCGCCGCGTTCGCCTACCTGCGCGTCGCGCTCAACGTCGCCACGTCCGACGACGATGGTGAGGAACCGACCGACGGTGCCACCGGGTCGGTTGCGGTGAAGACCACGGCGCGTCGGCGCGTCGACGTGTACACGGGCCTCGTGCTGCTGGTCGCGGCAGGGATGACCTTGGCGCTCGGTCTCGTGCCCGGCCCGTTCATCGACTGGGCGAGCCACGCCGGCTTCCTCTTCTGACCCACGCCCTCCGATGCGCGTCGTAGGGTGACGCTCCATGGCGCAACGGATCGAGGACTACGCACTCATCGGTGACACGCACACCGCGGCACTGGTGGGCAAGGACGGATCGATCGACTGGCTGTGCGTGCCGCGGTTCGACTCCGACACCGTGTTCGCGTCGCTGCTCGGCACACCGGATCACGGTCGATGGCTCCTCGCTCCCGCGGGCGGTGTGCGGAGCGTCGAGCGCTCGTATCGCGGCGACACGCTGGTGCTCGAGACCACGTTCCACACCGAAGACGGCGTGGTGCGCATCGTCGACTGCATGCCGATCCGCAAGAGCACCGTCGACATCGTGCGCATCGTCGAGGGCGTGTCGGGTCGAGTGCCGATCCACATGGACCTGCGCGCGCGGTTCGACTATGGCACGACGATGCCGTGGGTACGTTCGCACGACGGCCACACGCGCCTGATCGCCGGCCCCAACTCGATGTGGTTGCGTACCCCGGTGGAGACGAGCGGCGCCGGGTTCTCCACGGTGGCCGACTTCGTGGTGAGCCCGGGCGACTCGGTGCCGTTCTTGTTGTCGTGGCACCCGTCGTACGAGCAGATGCCCGAACGTGGCGACACGCACAACCTGCTGCACGACACCGTCGCGTGGTGGAACAAGTGGTCGGACCAGTGCACGTACGACGGCGAATGGCGCGACATGGTGATGCGCTCGCTCATCGCGCTGAAAGCGATGACGTACGCACCCACTGGCGGCATCATCGCCGCGCCCACCACGTCGTTGCCCGAGTGGATCGGGAGCGTGCGCAACTGGGACTACCGCTACTGCTGGTTGCGCGACTCGGTGCTCGCGCTCACCGCGCTCGTCGCAGGCGGGTATCGCGAGGAGGCGATCCAGTGGCGCGACTGGTTGCTGCGCGCGGCCGCGGGTGATCCCGCGCAGCTGCAGATCATGTACGGCGCGGGCGGTGAACGACGCTTGAGCGAGTACGAGCTCCCGTGGCTCCCTGGGTACGAAGGCTCGAAGCCGGTGCGCGTGGGGAACGCGGCGAGCGAGCAGTTCCAGCTCGACGTGTACGGCGAAGTGCTCACCTCGCTGTCGTTGATGCGTCAAGCGGTCGGCGAGTCGAGCGAAGGGGGCTCATGGGACTTCGAGGTCGCGCTGCTCGACTACCTCGAAGGCGCGTGGCACCACCCCGACGATGGCATCTGGGAGGTGCGCGGCGGCCGTCAGCACTTCACCCACTCGAAGGTGATGGCGTGGGTCGGCTTCGACCGCGCAGTGATGACGGCGGAGAAGCTCGGCCTGCCTGGTCCCGTCGACAAGTGGCGTCAAGCGCGCGACGACATCCACCAGCAGGTCTGCGAAGAGGGGTACGACCCCGACAAGGGTGCGTTCACCCAGGCGTATGGCTCGAAGGCGATGGACGCGTCACTGCTCACGTTGCCGATGTTCGGCTTCCTCCCCGCCGACGACCCGCGCATGATCGGCACCGTCGCGGCCGTCGAACGCGAACTGCTGCACGACGGCTTCGTGTTGCGCTACGACAGCTCCGAAGTGGCCGACGGCCTCCCCGCAGGTGAAGGCGTGTTCCTGCCCTGCTCGTTCTGGCTCGCCGACAACTACGTGCTGCAGGGCCGCCTCGACGAAGCGCGCACGTTGTTCGAGCGCCTCGCCGGTCTCGCCAACGACGTCGGCCTCTTCGCCGAGGAGTACGACCCGGTCGGGAAGCGCCAACTCGGCAACTTCCCGCAAGCGTTCACCCACATGGGCTTCGTGCAGAGCGCGGCCAACGTGTCCGCCGGCAAGATGACCACGGTGAAAGACCGCGTCGAGCTCACCGCCCACCGACACCATTCATGAACGCTCGCCGCTGAGGCCTGCGCCGTGCGCCAGGACACGAACGCATGGGCCCGGTTCGGGAGATCCAGGCATGCTCTTTCGCCCTGCTCATCTCCGCTCGGAACCATCGACGATGAGTCGCGTATCCACGCGTCCTGGCGCAAGCCGCAGGGCTGCGTGCCGAACGCCTATGCGGAGGTTCTTCGCCACCAGCTGCGGCGGAGGGTGGTGCGACGGCGGATGGCTTCCTCTTCGGCGTCGAGTGCTTGGACCGCGAGGTCGTACGCGGTGGAGATGTAGGTGTCGCCGTTGGAGAAGTCGACGAGCTCGCGGTCGTCGCGCGGCGCGGGGAGCACGACCACCTCGATGCGCTCGGGCACGTTGCGCATCTCGAGGTCGAAGCGTTGCTTGCGACTGATCGCGAACGCCTTCACCAACACGTCGAGCGGTGAGCGCGCGCTCCGGTGCATCAACTCGCTCGACACGTTGAGCACGTAGATCCGATCGACGGGGCCGCTCAGTGCGTGGATCAGCGGCACCGTGTCGACGACCGCGCCGTCGACGAGCGTGCGGCCGTCGAACTGCACGGGTGGAAAGATCCCGGGCAGCGCGGCGGTGGCCAGGAGCGCCGGACGCAGCTTCCCGCACGCGAACACCACCTCTTCGCCCGTGTGCAGGTCGGCGGCGACGACGCGCAGCGGCACCGCGAGCTCGGCGAACGTGTCGGGAGTGCCGCCGAGGTCGATCACCGCGCGCAGGCCGTCGTCGGAGAAGAGGTGGTCGTCGCGGGTGAGGATGTTCCAGGCCCGGGTGAACATGCCGCCGGGGAAGATCAGGTCGCCGCGGAGCTTGTCCCACAACGCCTCGAGGCGATCGACGGCCGCGAGCGTGGGATCGTGCGCGAGCACCGACCCGTTCCAGGCGCCGGCGGAGGTGCCGACGATCACGTCGGGGACGATCTCCCGTTCGAGCAACGCCCGCAGCATGCCGACCTGGCTGACCGCTTGATTTCCGCCGCCGGACAACACGAACGCGGTGCGCGGACCAACGTGTCCACCCTGTCGATCACCACGCCGATCGTCACGCTGGCGCGCGTTCATCGACGCTTGCCGGAGTTGGCTGATCGACGGGATGTCGCGTCCGATTCTTCGGGTGTTCACGATGTCCTCACGGTTTGTCTGGGCTCGGAGGGCCAGAGCTATGCTGCGCCCGAAAATCCAACCCCCATCACCGAAACCTCATTCCAGCGAGGGGGCGGGAGGCCCACGCGCGTGAGCGAGTTCTACCGGAATTATCTCGCGGTGGCCGTGTTCATCGGGGCCGCCCTGCTGATGGTGGGCGCGATGCTCGGTGTCGGCCGCCTGATTCGCCCGAGTCGGCCGCAACCGGAGAAATACTTCCCATACGAGGCCGGGTCCGACCCGATCCTGGGCTTCGGTCAGTCGAACGTTCGTTACTACGTGTATGCACTGCTCTTCGTGATGTTCGACGTGGAAGCGGTCTTCATCTTCCCGTGGGCCGTGAAGGTGGAGCAGCTCGGCGTGTTCGGGCTCGTCGAGATGATCGTGTTCATCGTGATCCTGGCTCTCGGGCTGGTCTACGCGTGGCGGAAGGGTGTGCTCAGGTGGGCCTAGTCGAAAGTGGCGCGCTCTCGAAGCCGGCGCTCAAGCCGCTCACCTGGCTCCTCAACTACAGCCGGAAGTACTCGCTGTGGATGTTCCAATGGGGTCTCGCGTGCTGCGCGATCGAGATGGGTGCTGCCCTGGCGAGCCCTCGGTACGACGTCATGCGCCTCGGGGTCATCCCGTTCCCGGCCAGCCCGCGTCAGGCCGACCTCATCTGCGTGTCGGGCACGGTCACTGACAAGATGGCGCCGGCGGTGAAGCGGCTCTACGAGCAGATGCCCGACCCGAAGTACGTGATCTCGATGGGGTCGTGCGCCAACTGCGGTGGCCCGTACTGGGACTCCTACTCCGTCACCAAGGGTGTCGATCAGGTGATTCCGGTCGACATCTACGTGCCCGGTTGTCCTCCTCGCCCCGAAGCACTGCTCCAGGGCATCGTGCTGCTGCAGGAGCGCATCCAGAACGAGGGCATCGGCAACGACGAGCTCGCGCAACGTTGGCGTGGGGAGCCGATCGTCGTTGACTGACGTCGCCCCCGCTCCTGAAGCAGACGTCGACGTCGCCGTCGACGTGGCCGAGGCCGATCCGCACGCGTTGAACGACGCGCACGCGGCGATGCTCGAGCGTTTCGTCGCCGAGATGGGCGACGCGGTGCTCGAGCAGGCCAACAACTTCGGCACGCCCGTGCTGCGCATCCGCCGCGACTCGTGGCGGCGCGCCGCGGAGGTCGCGAAGGCGCAGGGTGCCGACTACCTCTCGTTCGTCTCGGCGATCGACTGGTCGCCCGCGCCGAAGGAGAGCGACGACGACAGCGGCGACACCTCCACACCCGCGCAGCCGATGGAAGAGACCTACGGCGTTGCCGGTTCCGAGGGCCGCTTCCAGGTGTTCGCACACGTGCAGAGCACACGCGTGCACACCGGCCTCACGTTGAAGGTGGATGTGGACGCGCCGGCTGCTGAAGAGGGTGGCGCGCCGGGCATGCTCGCCGAGTCGTGGGTGCCGGTGTACCCCGGCGCCGACTGGCACGAGCGCGAAGCGTGGGAGATGTTCGGCATCAGCTTCGAGGGCCACCCCGCGATCCGCCACCTCTACCTCCCGAACGACTTCGAGGGCTTCCCGCTCCGCAAAGACTTCCCGCTGCTGTCGCGCGTCGTGAAGCCGTGGCCCGGCCTCGTCGACGTGGAGGCGATGCCGGAAGACGAAGCGGCCGCCGACACACCAGCCGACCCAGGCGCCGACGCACCAGCCGACGCAACGGCCGCAGAAGGGAGTGACGCGTGAGCACCACCGACCTCCCCGAGATCCAGGTCGACCCGCGCGCGCTGCAACACCTGCAGGCCGCGCAGGTGAACGTGGAGCTCGACACCGGCGACATGATCCTCAACCTGGGCCCGCAGCACCCGGCCACGCACGGCACGCTGCGCCTCGTGGTGCGGCTCGACGGCGAGCGCGTGCTCAACGCCGACCCGGTGATCGGCTACATGCACCGTGGCTACGAGAAGCTCACCGAGTTCCGCACGTACCCGCAGATCACCACGCTGATCAACCGCATCGACTGGCTCTCGAGCTTCGCCAACGAGGTGCCCTTCATCGACGCGGCCGAGCAGCTCATGGGCATCGAGGCCCCGAGCCGCGCGCAGTACATCCGCACGATCCTCACCGAGCTGAGCCGCATCGCGACCTTCGTGTTGTTCCTCGGCGAGATGGGCCTGCAGGTCGGTGCGCTCACGCCCGCGTTCTACGGCTTCCGCGACCGCGAGCACGTGCTCAACCTCATCGAGTCCGCGACGGGTGGTCGCTTCCACCCCAACTTCAACCGCATCGGCGGCTTGAAGGACGACCTCCCGTGGGGTTGGGTCAACGAGACGCGCTCCGCGATGAAGAAGATCTTCGACGCCTGCGACACGTTCGAAGACCTCGTCGTCGGCAACGAGATCTTCGAAGCCCGCACGCGTGGGATCGGCATCATCCCCGTCGACATCGGTCTGTCGTACGGCGTGTCGGGTTCCAACATCCGCGCGTCGGGTCACGACTGGGACCTCCGTCGCGACGGCAAGCCGTACCTCGTGTACAACGAGCTCGACTACAAGGTCTGGACGCATGCCGACGGCGACTCGTTCGCTCGCTACTGGGTGCGCCTGCAAGAGACGCGCGAGTCGGCGCGCATGGTGCTGCAGCTGCTCGACCAGCTCCCCGCGGGGCCGATCATGGCCAAGGTGCCGCGCATCATCAAGGTGCCGGAGGGCGAGATCTACACCGAGGTGGAGAACCCGCTCGGGCAGATGGGTTACTACGTGATCTCGAAGGGCGCGACGGGTCCGTTCCGCACCAAGATCCGTTCGGCGTCGTTCTCCAACGTGTCGATCCTGCCGTGGTTGCTGCGGGGCACGTTCGTGCCCGACGTGGTCACCATCCTCGGATCCCTCTACTTCATCCTGGGGGACATCGACCGGTGATCCCTTCCTTCGGCACCCTGGCCGTCGAGATCGGCTGGGGCAGCACTCTCGCGATCAAGACGGTCTTCATCCTCGGCATCGTGCCGATGACCGCGCTGTTGCTCGGCTACGTCTTCCTCCTGAAGATGATGAGCCACATGCAGAGCCGGCTCGGTCCGATGGACCCCGGTGGTTTCCACGGTTGGTTCCAACTCGTGGGCGACGGCATCAAGTTCATCCAGAAGGAAGACATCGTCCCGGAGGAAGCCGACCGCCGCGTGTTCGCCTACGCGCCGGCCGTCGTGGTGATCTCCACCTTCCTGATCTTCGTGGTGATCCCCGCGGGTCCCGACATCGTGGTCGCGAACCTCAACGTCGGCGTGTTCTACGCGCTGGCGGTGTCGAGCCTCTCGGTCATCGGCATCCTGATGGCCGGCTGGGCGAGCGCCAACAAGTTCGCGCTCATCGGTGCGCTGCGC
>JBEVLJ010000089.1:0-3248 GCA_040509195.1 Acidimicrobiia bacterium | reverse complement strand
CCGGCCGAGAACCGCAAGACGTTCCAGGAGCAGCTCGACGATCTGCGCGTCGACGTGATCCGCCTCGCCGCGCTCACCACCGAGGCGATCGCCGGTGGCACGCAGGCGCTGCTCGACGGCAACCTCACAGCCGCGGAACACGTGATCGAAGCCGACGACGTGATCGACGAGCTCACGCACTCCATCGAGAGTCGCACGTTCACCACCCTCGCGACGCAGCAGCCTCTCGCGAAGGACCTCCGCTTCCTCGTCACGGTGATGCGCGTCGCGCACGAGCTCGAACGCAGCGCGGATCTCATGGTCAACGTCGCGAAGACGACGCGTCGCCTCTACCCCCACCCGCTCGACCCGAAGTTGCGCGGGATCATCGATCGCATGGGCGCGCAGGCGAGCAACCAGACGCGCGTTGCCATCGACGCGTTCGCGGATGCCGATCCGTCACAAGCCGCGGCGCTCGCCGACATGGACGACGCGATGGACGAGCTCACCAAGAGCTTGTTCCGCCACATCCTCGCCGGTGACGGCACCGACGAAGGTGCGGTGCTGCTCGCGGTGCAGATGGCGCTCGTGGGTCGTCACTACGAACGCACGGCGGACCACGCGGTCACGATCGCCGAGCGTGTGGGCTTCATGGTGACGGGCGAACACCCGTCAGCCGACGAACCCGCCGCCTAGTTTCTCACTCGCTCGCTGTTTGACAACGGCTGCGACCTGCCGCTCAGCCTTCTTCGTCGTAGCCGAGGTCCCAGTCGAGGATGAGGTGCTCACGTTCGGCGTCGCGCGCCACGCGCTCACGGTTGCGGCGGAACTGCGGGTCGTGCGGCGGCAGCAACTGGAGGCGGGCCAAGGCGCGCTGGCGGAAGTTGTCGATCATCCGACCGTCGCCGTAGACGCCCTGCACCTCCCAGTGCGGTGACACGGGGCCGAGGTACACGACCTTCACGTGCCCTTGGGGCGGAACTTCTTCGAGTGCTTCGGGCTGCATTGCCATCACGTCACGATAGTGGGCGTCACGTGAGCAGGGCTGGCCCGCGTCGGCCTCAGCTGGCGCCGGGATCTTCTTCCAGCGTCACCCGCAGCGTGACGTCGTCACCATCGCGACTCACGACCACGTCGGCCGACGAACCCACCGGGTTGGCCCGGATCGCCGGGCGCAGCTGCTCCCACGACGTCACGGCGCGCCCCCCGAATCTGATGATCACGTCACCCACCTCGATGCCCCCACGCGACGCCGGGCTGTTCGGCGCCACGCTCATCACCTTCGCTCCCGCCACCTTGGCCGCGGTGTCGACGGTGACCCCGAGGTACGCCGGACGATTGCCCGCGCGCAGCGCGTCGATGATCGGCTTCGCCTGCGAGATGGGAATCGCGAACCCCACGTTCTGCGCGCTCGTGGGATTGGCGATCGCCGTGTTGATGCCGATCACTCGGCCGCGGAAGTCGACGAGCGGGCCACCCGAGTTCCCCGGGTTGATCGCGGCGTCGGTCTGGATCACGTCGACCAACGACGTGCTGCGACTCGTCGGCACCGTGCGGTGCAGGCCCGACACGATCCCGCGCGTCACACTGAGTCCGCCTTCGAGCGCGAGCGCGTTGCCGATCGCGACCACGTCGTCGCCCACTTGCACCGCATCCGAGTTGCCGAGCTCGACGATCGGCAGGCCCGCGCCGTCGACGTGCAACACCGCGAGGTCGCTCGCCGCGTCGGTGCCGAGCACGCGCGCTTGCATCGAAGTGCCGTCGGAGAAGCGCGCCTCGATCCGGCTCGCGCCTTCGACCACGTGGTTGTTGGTGACGACCACGCCGTCCTCGGAGATCACGAAGCCCGTGCCCGCGGCGCCGCCGATCGACGGCCCACCGTCGGCCACGACCGCGACGACGGCCGGCACGTCGGCGGCGAGGATCGCGGCGAGGTCGCCCTTGCGCGGCACCTCGCTCGACGGACGCGCGAACACCTCGTTGCTCGCGCCGAGCGTTGGGCTCGACGTGCCCTCGTCGACCACGACCAAGAGGCCGGTGGCGATCAGCGCGCCGATCACGCCCCCGGCGATGCCCGCGAGCAGCGCGGTGGGCACGTCGCGTCGCGGGCTCGGCGTCTCGACGTCTGCCGCATCTTCGCCGGCGTCGTCGTCGCACGGCTCGTCAACGACTTGGCCCGAGGGGACCGACGCCGGGGAGAGGGAGTCGGCGCCGGCCACCTCGGGTGACCTCGCCTCGTGCTCCGTCGAGCTGTCGTGGTCCTCGTGATCCTGGTGGTTCACGGGGCTGCTCCCTCACCGGTTGCCGAGTTGGCGGATGGCCCGATGGGAGCGACTCGGAGACGAGACCTTGTGATGAGGTGAACGCCACCGGTGCCCGGAAGGTTCCCACCGGAGCCAGAATGCTGGCAGAATCCTGCGTAGGCTCGCGACTGTGCAGGTTCCGTCAGTTCTGTCAGGCTATGGGAACCGCAGACCCGTCCCGACCGTTGAAGAAGGCAACCCGCCTTCTCCGACTCAGCACTGAGGTGCGCAATGGACGACCTGGCTGTTCCCACGCCCGATCACAGCGAGCAACAGTGGATGCTCAAGGCCCGCTGCAAGTCACTCGCCGCGTCGGAGTTCTTTCCGTCGGACGGTGTGGGCGTCGACAGGGCACGCAAGATCTGTGCCGAGTGCGAAGTGCAGGCGGCCTGCCTCGAGTACGCGCTCACCTACCGCGTCGACCACGGTGTGTGGGGCGGCGCGTCGGAGCGTGAGCGGCGCCGCATCCTGCGCCAGCGACGCGTCGAGAGCAGCGAACCCGTCGCCACACGCGTCCGCATCTCGCACTGACCGTTTTCGTCAACGCCGGGTCATTCGAAGCCGAAGGGGCCGAGCACGAAGTCGGCGACTTGCGTGGGCAGGCTGCGATCGGGCGTGAGCCCTGCCACCATCGCCGCGAGCACGTCGGTCGGCGCGTCGGACGCGCACGTGTAGACCACGCCGTCACGCTCCCACACGAGCACGTCGCCCGACGCTTCCGAGTAGCGACGTGCGTGCACGCCGTCGACATCGGTCGCGGCGGCACCGCTCGGCATGGAGTCCCAGTCGAGCTCGCCACGTTGCTCGGTGATCGACACCGTGAACAAGCCGTCGCTGTACACGAGGTGCACGCCGTCGTCGTGACGCGACCGGCTCAGCAACGTGTAGCCGGCTCCGGCCGTTGCCGGCGCGTGGTAGCCCGACGGCACCTCCCGCACCGCGGTCGCGGTGCGCGTCGACGTGTTC
>JBEVLJ010000088.1:0-14794 GCA_040509195.1 Acidimicrobiia bacterium | reverse complement strand
CGCGGGTGATGTGGTGGTGGCACCGCGGTTCACGGGTTGATCCCGTGCGTCGCGTGATCGCGGCGCGATGATCCGCACATGAGTGATCAGGTCGCATACGCACCCGGTGGTCCGTTCGAACGCGAGTTGCGTCTCCTCGGCGACGTGAAGGGCAAGCGCGTGCTCGAGCTCGGGTGCGGCACCGGCGCGAACGCCGTTGCCCTCGCGCAGCAGGGCGCGGTCGTGATCGGCATCGACACGTCGGACGCGCGCCTGGCTACGGCGCGCGAGCGCGGTGACGGCGCGGAGGTGCGCGTCGACTGGCACCATGGCGACTTCGCCGACCTCGCGTTCCTGCGCGCCGACTCGATCGATCTCGTCGTGAGCATCTCGACGCTGTCGGAAGTCGACGACGTGGCGCGCGTGTTCCGCCAGGTGGAGCGCGTGTTGAAGCCCAACGCGCCGTTCGTGTGCTCCTACGACCACCCCATGGCGTTGTGCATCGACGCGAACGGCACGTTGACCCGTTCGCCGTTCGATCGCGGTCCGGTCGAGGTGAATCGCGCCGGGGGAAGTGCGCTGGTGTACGTGCGCACGCTCGCCGACGTGTTCACCGACCTGCATCGCGCCGGCCTGCGGGTCGACACGTTGCTCGAGCCGCGCACCTCGGGCGCCCGCATCCCGTCAACCGTGGTGTGGCGCGCACGCACCGATGGCGCCTGACACCGACGAACGCACGGCTCGTTCACACGACGTCACAGCGCGATCTAGATTCGTCGGATGCGCCCCCACCGCCGCTTGACTCATCGCGTCCTGATCACCCTCGCGCTCGTCTGCGCCGCTGCGTTCGCGAGCACTGCGACCGCCGGCGCGGCCACCAGCGCCGCCGACACGCTCGACGCTGCGCTCGCCAAGTTCATCGCCAAAGACGGCGCCTCCCCCGGCATCTCCGTGGTGGTGCAGGGCAGCGGTTCGCCTGAGCTCCACACCGCAGGCGTTGCCAACGTCGACACCGACGCGCCGATCGCGCTCAACGACCAGATGCGCATGGCCAGCGTGGCGAAGGCCTACAGCGGCGCCGCGGCGGCCGCGCTCGTGGGCGACGGGAAGCTCGAGTTCTCGACCACGATCGGCGAGGTGCTCCCCGACCAGCCGAGCACCTGGAGCAAGATCACGCTGGCGCAGCTGATGCAGCACACGAGCGGCATCGCCGACTTCAGCGGCAGCAAAGACTTCCGGGCCGCAGTGCAGGCGTCGCCCGACGTCTCGCCCCCGCCCGCGCAGCTGCCCACCTACGTGGCGAAGGACCCGCTGCTGTTCACGCCGGGCTCGAAGTACAAGTACTCGAACACCGACAACATCCTCATCGGCCTCATGGTCGCCGCGGTCACGAACAGCACGTACGAGCAGCAACTCGCGTCGCTCGTCTACGGCCCGATGAGCCTGAAGAGCACGAGCCTGCCGTCGGGCGTCGCGATGCCGTCGCCCTACGTGCACGCCTACGTGGTCGACCCGCCGAACGCCCCCGAAGACGTGAGCGAGCCGTTCGCCGCAGGGTGGGCGTGGGCGTCAGGTGGGATCGTGGCCACGCCGGCCGACGCCAACGCGTTCGTGCGCGGCTATGTGAGCGGCGCGACCATCCCCGAGTCGGTGTCGAAGCAGCAGTTCAAATTCCGCGCCGGCCACTCGGAGCCGATCGGCCCCGGCAAGAACAGCGTCGGGCTCAGCGTGTTCCGCTACGAGACCAAGTGCGGCACGGTCTACGGCCACACCGGCAACACCGCGGGCTTCACGCAGTTCGCGGCGTCGGACCGCAAGGGCGAGCACTCCGTCGTCGTGTCGGTGAACGCACAGATCACGCCCAACTCCAACGCGAAGCTGTTCGTCGACCTCCGGAGGATCTACGAGCTCGGCGTGTGCGCCGCGCTCGACGCCAGCTGACCGATCCGGCGGGCGCTACGCCGACGTGATGCCGCGCTCCGCAGCCCACGCGTCAAGGATCGCGTACGCAGCGGCTTCGCTGATCGGACCATCCTCGAGCCGACGTTCGAGCAGCATGTCGAGCGCGTCGCCCACCACCCGACCCGGCGCCACATCGAGGTGTTCCATCACCTGACGGCCGTCGAGCGGCGGACGGATCGCGTCGAGCTCTTCTTGCTCGCGCAGCTCGGCGATGCGCGTCTCGAGCTCGTCCATGCGCTTGGCCAGCGCGCGGGCGCGGTTGCGGTTGCGCGTGGTGCAATCGCAGCGCTGCAGATGGTTGAGCTCGTCGAGCAGATGCCCCGCGTCGCGCACATACCGACGCACCGCCTTGTCGGTCCACCCCATCGCGTAGGTGTGGATGCGCAGGTGCAGATAGACGAGTTGCGTGACGTCGGCGATCACGTCGTTCGGGTACTTGAGCGCGCGCAGGCGCTCCTCGGTCATGCGCGCGCCGACCACCTCGTGGTGGTGGAAGCTCACCGCTCCGCGCTCGAACGACCGCGTCTTCGGCTTGCCGACGTCGTGGAACAAGGCGGCCAGACGCACCAACAACTCGGGTCGCGTGTTGTGCACCACTGCGATGGTGTGCGCGAGCACGTCTTTGTGGGTGTGGATCGGGTCTTGCTCGAGCCGCATGTTGTTGAGCTCGGGGAGGAACTCGTCGGCGAGGTGCGTCTCGGCGAGCATCCACAGCCCCGTGCTCGGATCGTCGACGAGCAACAGCTTCGAGAGCTCGTCGCGGATTCGTTCGGCGCTCACGATCTCGAGCCGCCCGCGGTGCTGCTCGATGGCAGCGAGCAACTCGGGATCCGGCGTGAGCGAGAACTGCGCGACGAAGCGCGCCGCGCGCAACATGCGCAGCGGATCGTCGAGGAACGACTCCTCCGGCGCGAGCGGCGTGCGCAGGCGTCGGGCTGCGAGATCGACGGCGCCGCCGTACGGATCGACGAGCACCGGATCCGGCAGCCGCAAGGCCATCGCGTTCACGGTGAAGTCGCGCCGCGAGAGATCGGTGGTGATGTCGTCGGAGTACACCACTTCCGGCTTGCGGCTCTCGGGCCGATACACCTCGGCGCGGAACGTGGTGATCTCGATCTTCACGCCACCGCGCTCGCACCCGATCGTTCCGAAGCGCTGGCCTTGCAGCCACACATGATCGGCCCACTGCCGCACGAGCTGCTCGACCACCTCGGGGCGCGCGTCGGTGGTGACGTCGATGTCGACCGTCTCCTCGGGGCGCACGATCCGGTCGAGGAACGCGTCGCGCACGCTGCCGCCGACGAGGTAGCACTCGTGACCCGCGTCGACGAGCAGGCGCGCGAGCTGCTGCACGGGCGACTGCGGGTCGAGCAGTGGTTGGAGGCGAGCAGGCATCGTCGACATCGCCATCATTCTCGTCGGTGTCCGGGCGAGCCCGCGCAACAAAGCGCGCCGTGAACTCGTCGCAGGTGGTGTCCCAGTTGCACGCATTGCGTCCGGCTACGTTTCGTGACGTGGCCGAACGTTGCTCGCGAACCCAGTGTTCCGCACCTGCGGCGGCACGAGTGGCGTTCGACGCGCTCACTCGGTTCGTGTGGATCGACCCGTTCGAGGCCGACGGCCCGCTCGACGTGAGCGCACGGGGTGCCGGCGCGCTGTGCGCGCGTCACGCTGATCACCTGGTCGCGCCGCGAGGGTGGGCGGTGCAGGACCGACGCGGCCGCGACCTCCAGTTGTGGTCGGATCGTCCCGCGCCCCAGCCAGCACCGGTCGTCGAGAGTGCGAGAACTCCGACACCTTCACCTCGGATCGGGTCGGTCACGGTGCTCGAGCAGCCCCTGCCGTTCGACGCGGCAGCACCCGCACCCGAACCCATTCCTGCGCCGTCGGCGCGCGACGACATCGACGACGTGCTCGACGCAGCCCGCAGCCCGTTGCTGTCACGCGCGTTCAACGCCGCGTTGCCGCGACACGTCAGCTGAACGAAGCAGCGGTACCGAACCCCTGCATCACGCGGGTTGCGCGACGCCGTTCGCACTCGCGGCCGTTGTCGCGGCGGTCGTCGCGCCCGACGCCTGACCGCGCTCGAAGTCGGCGCGGTCGAGCGTGAAGCGCAACTCACCCGGGCTGTCGGCGTGCTCGAGCGCGTCGGTGCGCGTCACCAGTCCGTCTCGATACAGCTGCGACAAGCTCTGGTCGAACGTCTGCATGCCGTAGAGGTCGCCGTGCTCCATCTCCGCGGTGAGCTCTTCCACGCGGGACGGGTCGGCGATCCGCTCGCGCACGCGCGCGTTCACCACGAGCACTTCCACCGCCGGCACGCGGCCACGACCACCGGCGCGTGGCACCAGCCGTTGCACGAGGATGCCTCGCAGCACCAAGGCGAGCGACGAGCGCATCTGCCGCTGACGGTGCGGTTCGAACATCTCGACCAGACGGTCGATGGTGTCGGTCGCGTTCACGGTCGAAAAGCCGGCGATCACCAGGTGGCCGGCTTCCGCCGCGTGCATCGACGCGGCCACCGACTCCACGTCGCGCAATTGGCTCACCATGATCACGTCGGGGTCCTGCCGCAGGGCGTGCTCGAGCGCCACGTGCGCGCTCGGCGTGTCGGTGCCCACTTCGCGTTGGTCGACGACCGCGCGCTTGTCGGCGTGGATCACTTCGATCGGGTCTTCGATCGTGACGATGTGACATTCCCGTGCCGCGTTCACCGCGTCGACCATCGCAGCCATCGTCGCGGTGCGACCGGAGCCGCCGAGGCCCGAGACGAGCACGAGTCCGTTCGTCTGCTCCGAGAGTGCCTGCACCACGGTGGGCAACGTGAGCGCTTCGAACCCCGGCACGCCGGGCAGCACCCGTCGGAGCACGAGACCGATCCATCCGCGTTGACGGAACGCGCTCACGCGGAAGCGGCCCAGGCCCGTGATGCTGTAGGTGAAGTCGGCTTCGGACCGGGCGCGAAACTCCTCGGCGAGCTGCGGCGGCAGGATCGCAGTCACGAGGCGCTCCGTGTCACTCGGCTCGACGGTGTCGAACGGGCCTTCACGCAGCCGGCCGTCGACGCGAAGGCGCGGGCGGGCCCCGACCTTCACGTGGACATCGGATGCGGACTGCTCCACGGCGAAGCGCAGCAGGCGATCGAGGTCGAGCACCGGGCCTCCACGGCAGCTGGGAACGGGCGACCCCCTTCCATCGACACGGGTGTGGCCGGTCTGTAGGCACGGAAACACCAAGAAACGGCCAGCAGATCGGAGGCACCGGCTCCGAGCCGGAACGGGGAGTGGGCCGCGTGAACGCTCAGAACGGCGCGGGTTAGCCTGGACGGTCATGCCTGGCCGGAGATGCGGATGGCGTTTCGCTGGGCGCGCGCACCCGCGAACCGGGTCGCCCCCGCCCGAAACGGTGCGATTCGGGCGGTCGTGGGTTCGACTGGCTCCCTGGCGGGGCGACGACCGCGTCGGCCACCTCGTGACGGCCTCCGGGGCACCCCTCGACGCTGCAACGGTCGGCGAGTGCCTCGAGCGCCTGCGCGCGCTCGGGTACCGGTCCGTGTTGACGAGCGCGATGGCCGAACGCGAACAACCCGTCTTCGCCGAGCAGGGGTTCGTCGTCCGCGAACGGTTGCACCTGCTGTCGCTCGAGTTGGGCGACGAGCCGATGCCCTCCACCAAGGTCGTCGTCGACACGGTCGGTCGCGACGAGTACGACGAAGTGCTCGCGCTCGATCGCCGCGCGTTCACGCCGTTCTGGCGGCTCGAGGCCGGCGGCCTCCGCGATGCGCTCGTCGCGACCGTGGCATGCCAGTTCCGCGCCACGCGCGACGACGCGGCGCGTGCCGACACTCGCACCGGGCGACGGGTGTCGCGTCGCTCGACGCGGATCACCGGCTATGCGATCACCGGGTCGGCCGGCGCTGATGCCTACCTCCAACGCATCGCGGTCGATCCATGCGAACACGGCAACGGCTACGGCCGCGCGCTCGTCGACGACGCGCTGCACTTCGCCTGGCGCGAAGGTGCCCACCGCGTCTTCGTGAACACGCAGGCCGACAACGACCGCGCCCTCGCGCTGTACGAAGCGCGCGGGTTCCGGCTCCGACCGACGGGGCTCTCGGTCATGGAACGCGCGCTGTGAGGGCGCCGATCGTTCGCTGGCTCGCCGCGCTCGCGCTCACCAGCGCCGCAGTGCTCGCACCCACCGTGCACGTCGCCGGTGCCCAGGCCGCCGCGTCCGCGCCCACGTTGGCGCTCACGGGCCAGAGCGCGTGGACGCGCGCCGGCGGCGACTTCCAGCTTCGCCTCCGGGCGACCAACGTGCCGCCCGGCTTCGACCTCGCGCTCACCACCCACGAGCAGCTGCGGTCGCGCAATGCGTTCGACGCCACGCTCGCCGGTGGTGCGCTGGGCTCCACGATCGACCTGCTGAAGGTGCCGTACGACGCCGTGCCGGTCGACGCCACCACGGGCGATCGCCTCCTCACCGTGTCGCTCGACACCCTCAACGCACGGCTCAACACGCGCCAGTCCGGGAGCGGCGTGTTCCCGCTCGAAGTCGAGCTGCGCGACGGCGCGAACCAAGGCTTCGGTCGGTTCGTCACCCATGTGGTGGTCGCCGACGTGACCGACGCCGGCACGCTGGCGGTCGGCACGCCGCTCAACTTCGCGTGGGTGTGGCCGCTCGTGGCTGAACCGGCGCTGTTCCCCGACGGCAACCCCGACCCGGCGGTCACGAGCGAGCTGACCACGACCGGACGATTGGGGCGCCAAGCTGCGCTCGTCGGGAACAACCGCGACGTGCCGCTCACCCTCGCACCCAGCCCGGAGACGCTCGACGCGTGGAACACCCAAGCGGGCACGAGCCTCGACGTCGCGTCCGGCGCCGCGGCCATACGCGAAGCCGTGGGACGCGACCAAGTGCTCGCGTCGCCCTTCGTCCCGCTCGATCTGCCGTCGCTGAACGCGAACGGACTCGGGTACACGGTGCCGGACCAACTGGCGCGGGGCGTGGGCTCACTGGAGTCGTTCTTCGGCGCGCTCATCGACTCCGGCACCGCACTGCCCGGGCCGCTCGACGTGCCATCGCTCGACGCGTTGCGCGACGCGTCGCGCCGTCGACTCGTGGTGGAAGGCACCGCGCTCACGCCGCTCATCGAGCAATTCTCTCCGTCGCACCCCTACACGTTGCAGCGCGATGCGAGCGACCCGTCGCTCGCGACCACCGTCGTTGCCAGCGACACCGGGGTCGAGCACTACCTGAGCACCGACGATGCGCCTGCGCTGCGGGCCGCGCACGTGCTCGCGGCCCTCTCGGTGATCGCCGGTGAGCAACCCAATCGCACTCGCGGCGTGGCGATCATCAACCCGACGCGCTGGGACGCGCCGAACGACGTGATCACGAGCCTGCTCGACGGCCTCCGCGGGAACCCGCTCATCGTGCCGGTCACCGTCGAGAAGCTGTTCAGCACGGTGCCCGCGGCCACGGTCGACGGTGAGCCCGACGGCCAGAAGGTGGTGCGCACGCTCGCGCCCGTGCAGTCGCCGGCGCCGCCGGTCACCGCGGCGCGGTACGCGCGAGCCGCGGCCGACCGCGACGCGGTGGCGAGCCTCTTCCCCGCAAACGACCGCCTCGTCGTCCGCGCGGAACGCTCGCTCCTGTCGTCGGTCACCGCGCTGTGGGAGAACCCGATCGGCCGACCCAAGGCGACAGCCCTGCTCGACGGGATCGAGGGTTCCGTGCGCGGGTTCCTGTCGCGCATCAGCGTGCCCGAGCAGTCGAGCGTCACGCTCACGTCCACGTCGGCCGCCATCCCGGTGACGTTCCGCAACGACACCGACCAACCGGTGCGCGTGCGGGTGCACCTCGAGAGCGACCGTCTCATCTTCCCCGACGGCCCTGATCGCATCATCGAGCTCCCGCCGCACAACCACACCGAGCGGATCCGCGTGGAAACCCGCGCCCCCGGCACGTTCCCGGTGATCGTGTCGGTGACGACCGAAGGCGGCCTTCCGATCCAGACCACGCGGCTCAGCGTGCGTTCCTCGGTGATCAGCGGGGTCGGCGTCGTGCTCATGATCGGCGCGGTCGCGTTCCTCGCCGTGTGGTGGGGTTGGGACATCCACCGCCGACGGAAGCGCCGCGCGCGCGACGATGCCCACCATGGCGTCGTCCCCGCACCAGCCTGACGCGTGACGGATTCTTCCGCCACGGGAGACCCGGGCCTCGAGGCCACCGGGTTCGAGTCGCCCACGTACGAGGCGCCGCAGTTCGCGCACCTGCCTCCTCGTCGTCGTGCAGGCACGGAGCCGGCGCCGTCGGACGGTGGCCCCGACGAGGGCCGCGTGCTGCGTTCGAGCGCGATCGTCGCCGTCGGCACCGCGCTGTCGCGGATCACTGGGTTCGTGCGCATCGCCGCGATCGCGTACGCATTGGGCGTCACCGCGCTGGCGGGCACGTACAGCTACGCGAACGAAACACCCAACATCGTCTACGAGCTGCTGCTCGGCGGAGTGCTCACGGCCACGCTCGTGCCGCTGTTCGTGAAGTACTTCGACTCCGACGATGACGATGCCGCGTCGGCCATCTTCACCGTGGCGATACTTGCGCTGCTCGTCGTCACCGTGATCGGTGTGATCGCCGCGCCGTGGATCGTGCGCCTCTACACGTTGCACTCGAGTGGTGCCGGCCTCGCGTCACAGCGCGAGCTCGCGACCACGCTGTTGCGCCTCTTCATGCCCCAGATGCTCTTCTACGGCATCGTCACCCTCGCCACCGCGATGCTCAACGCACGTCGACGGTTCGCGGCAGCCGCGTTCGCACCGATCCTCAACAACGTCGTGGTGATCGCGGTGTTCCTCGCTCTGCCCAAGGTGGCGAGCGGCGACCTCACCGTGAACAACGTGCTCGACGACCCCGCACTGGTGCTGCTCATCGGGCTCGGCACCACTGCGGGCATCGTGGTGATGGCGCTCGCGTTGCTCCCGCCGCTGTTCCGCTCGGGCGTGCACCTGCGTTTCCTGCCCGCGTTCCGTCACGCCGCAGTGCGCACCATGCTCCGGCTGTCGGGATGGACGGTCGGGTACGTGATCGCCAACCAGATGGCGTTGCTCGTGATCACGATCCTCGCCAACGGCACCCCGGGCGGCCCGTTCGTCTACGTGAGCGCGTACGCGTTCTTCCAGCTTCCTCACGGTTTGTTCGCGGTGTCGTTCATGACCACGTTCGCACCCGAGCTCGCCTCGGCAGGTGTGCGCGGCGACCTCGACGCGCTGCGCAACCAGTTGTCGCGCGGCCTGCGGTTCACCACGATCGTGATCGTGCCCGCGGCCGCGATGTACCTGGGGCTCGCTCGACCGATCGTGGTCGTGTTGTTGCAACGCGGCGCGTTCTCCGCGTCCGACGCAACCCAGGTGGCCGACACGCTCACCGCGTTCGCAGTCGGACTCTTGCCGTTCTCGCTCTACCTGTTCGCGCTGCGCGCATTCACGTCGCGCCTCGACACGTACACGCCGTTCTGGATCAACTGCATCGAGAACGCGGTCAACATCGCGCTGGCCATCCCCCTCTACGCGTGGCTCGGGATTCCCGGCCTCGCGTTGTCGTTCTCACTCGCGTACCTCGTCGCCGCGGTCCTCGTGATGGTCGTGTTGCACGGTCGTCTGCACGGCGTTGATGGCGCCCGCATCGCGTCGACGGTGGCGCGCTCGCTCGTCGCGGGCGCGGCCGTGGCAGGCGTCACGTGGTGGGTGGCCGACACGATCGGCTCCGACGGCACCGCGCAGTCGCTCCTGGCGGTCGCGGCCGGGGCACTCGCCGGCCTCGTCGTGTACCTCGCGGCCCTTGCCGTGCTTCGGGTCGACGAAGCGCGCGCGCTCGTCGAGCTCGTCCGGGCCAGAGCCGGACACCGCGCCGGAGCCCACTCGTGAGGCGCGCGCGTGCCACGATCAACGCAAGCATTCGGCGCCCGTTCGGCCGATAAACCGAGAGTCAAGTGATCAAGGAGGGTTCGTGGGCATCCGCATCGTGACCGACAGCTCGTGCGATCTCCCGGCCGACCTGGTCGCGGCGCTCGGCATCGAGATCGTGCCGCTCACGATCCGGTTCGGCACCTCGGAGTACGTCGACCAGGTGGAGCTGAGCACCGACGAGTTCTGGGAGAAGGTGCACGACTCCGACGCGCTGCCCGAGACCGCCGCGCCCGCGCCCGGCGCGTTCGAAGCGCGCTTCCGTGAGCTCATGAGCCGCGGGGCGTCGGGGATCGTGTGCATCAACCTGTCGTCGCATCTGTCGGGCACGATGCAGTCGGCCCAGGTCGCGGCGGCGGCCGTCGCCCGTGAGTGCCCCGTGCAGGTGATCGATTCGCAGAGCGCGTCGATGGGGCTCGGCAACCTGTGTCTCACGGCCGCGCGGCGCGCCGCCGACGGCGACTCCCTCGAGTCGATCGTCGCCGAGGTCACCGACCGGCGCGACCGCACCCGCCTGTTCGCGACCCTCGACACGCTCGATCACATCCGAAAGAGCGGTCGGATCGGCAATGCCACAGCCATGCTCGGCTCGATGTTGTCGATCAAGCCGGTGGTGGAGATCCGCGACGGCGTCGTGAACGAGGGCGGACGGGTCCGCACCCGCTCGAAGGCGTTGAAGCTGCTGGCCTCCAAGGTCGCCGCCCAGCCGATCGAGCATCTCGCGGTGCTCCACGCGAACGCACCCGATGTCGACGACCTCCTCGAGTTGCTCGCCCCGCTCTTCCCTCGTGACGAGATCGTCTCCGGCCTCATCGGTCCGGTGATCGGCACGCACGCGGGCCCGCGGGTCATCGGCGTCACGTACCAAGTCGCATCGTGAACCCCTGATCCAGTCCCGGTCGCCAGGCCGACAAGAATGACCGGGTGGATCTGACCTCCCCTGGGCGCGTGCTGGGCAACCGGTACCGCCTGATCGAGCCGCTCGCGCGGGGAGGGATGGCCACGGTGTGGGTGGCCGACGACCCCCTGCTCTCGCGACGGGTCGCGGTGAAGATCCTGCGCGCCGATCTCGCCGAAGACGACGCGACGCGCGCGCGGTTCCGCAACGAGGCGATCGCCGCGGCGCGGCTCAACCACCCGAACATCGTCGCGACGTTCGACACCGGCGACGACGACGGTACGGCGTACATCGTGATGGAGTTGGTCGAGGGCACGAACCTCCGTCACCTGCTCGACGAGCGCGGAACGTTTCCGACCGCCGACGTGGTCCGCATCGGGCGCGAGATCGCCGACGCCCTCGATGCCGCCCACGAGGCCGGGCTCGTGCACCGCGACGTGAAACCGGCGAACGTGCTCGTGCCGCCGACCGGCGCGGTGAAGGTCACCGACTTCGGGATCGCGAAGGCCACCGGGGCCGACGAGCTCACGCGCACCGGCACGGTGATGGGCACCGCGAAGTATCTCGCTCCCGAGCAGGTCAATGGGCGCAGCGCCGACGCTCGCACCGACGTGTACGCGCTCGGCCTGCTCCTCTACGAGATGTGCTGTGGTCATCCGCCGTTCGGAGGCGAGACCGACGTCGCCACCGCGATGGCGCGGCTCACCACGTCACCGCCGTCGATCCGCGCCGAGCGCCCCGACGTGCCACCCGCGCTCGACGACCTCGTGCACCGATGCCTGGCGCGCGATCCCGCCAAGCGGTTCGCGTCCGCCGCCGCCGTGCGCCACGCCCTCGACATCGTGGGCGGCACGGTCGCGCCAAGACACCGCCCGGCGGCCGCAGCCACACCGCCTGCGGCGCCGCGGCCGCCGACATCCGCCTCCACCGCACCCGTCGCCGCCGCGTCACCCGCGCCGCGCCGCAAGCGACGCGGATCGTGGCTGTGGGTCCTGCTCGTCGTGATCGTCGCCGCCGCGGCCGGGGTCGGGGCGTACCTGTTCGTGCGCGACCAGACGAGCTCGGGCGGCAGCGGGTCCGGCACAAATGGTGCGTCGACCGGCGCTCCCCCGGCGAGCCAAGCATCCGCCACCGTCACTGCCTTCGATCCGCCGCCTGGCGACGGATCCGAGAACCCCACCGCGGTGGGCAACGTGGTCGACGGCAACCTCGACACCGTCTGGCAGACCGAGGGCTACGACAACTTCGCCGAGAAGCCGGGCGTCGGCCTGCGCTTCGCGCTCGACGGCACCTTCGCGCTGTCGTCGGTGAAGGTCGTCACCACGCAAGCAGGCTGGAGCGGCAGGATCTACGTGTCGAAAGCCAACGGCGCGACGCTCACCACCCTCGCCGACTGGGGCAACCCGGTTGCCACCGGGTCCGACGTCAACTCGACCTACGTCTTCGTGGTGGATCCCTCGCAGGCGAGCCAGTCGGTGCTCGTGTGGTTCACCGCGCTCCCTCCGGCCGCGCCCGGTCAACGCCAGTCGCTCGCGGTGTCCGAGGTCGAGCTTGCGTGAGCCCGACGAGGTGCTCGCGACCCTCGCGGCGAGCGGCGATCGACGAGCGCTCGAACAACTGCTCGATCGTCATGCCGATCGCATCCACGCGGTGTGTCGGCGCGTGCTCACCAACCGCGACGACGCGCTCGACGCCACTCAGGAAGCGATGATCGCGGTCGCGCGCGGCATCACGCGATTCGACGGCCGATCGAAGTTCACCACCTGGCTCTACCGCGTCGCGACGAACGCCGCGCTCGACGAGGCGCGTCGCCTCCAACGCCGACCCGTTCCCCTCGCCGAGCTGCCCGACCGCGCGACCAGCACCTCCGGAGCCACGGAAGACGCCGTCGATGCTCGCCTCGACGTCGACGCCGCGCTGGCCGAACTGCCCGCGGAGTTCCGGGTCGCGGTCGTGCTGCGCGACTTGTGCGACCTCGACTACGCCGAGATCGCCGAGGTGCTCGACGTCCCGCCCGGCACGGTGCGGTCACGGATCTCCCGAGGGCGGGCACAGCTCACGTCCCTGCTCGGGAACCCCGAACGGGCCGGCGAACGTCGGAGTGACGATGGTTGACGACCCGCGCGACGACGAGCTCGCAGCGCGGCTCGCCGTGGAACCCCTCGACGAGCTGACGCGCCGACGCCTGGTCGCACGAGCGATGTCGGAGTCGGAGGTCGATGCCGCGCCCGCGTCGGCGACGGGCCCCTCGGTCCGGCGACTCCGTTGGCTGGTTGCGGCCGCCGCGGCGCTGCTCGTGGTCGTGCTCGGCAGCGTCGCCATCCTCCGCAACAACGGCTCGAACGACGCCACCGTTGCCAGCCGCGACCGCACGCGCGTCGTCACCGGGAGCACGGTCGATCCGCAGCAGAAGAGCACGGAGGCTCCGAGCGCCGAGTCGGCGGCGGGATCCAGTGACTCCGCGTTCGGCTCCACGGGGATCGCACTCGGCGACTTCGGCGACCTGTCGAAGGCTGCAGCACGAACACGAGTTCTGACGGCCATCGACGCGGCGAATCTCCAGTCGCCGTCAGGGATCACCGGGGGGATCGATCGATCGGCCTGCCGCGATCCCGACTCCAATCCGGTCCTCGCCACCGCGACCGGCACGTACGCCGGTCGTCCGGCACGTGTCCTCGTCACCGAAGACGGGGAGGGGCGCCGCGTGCTCCTCCTGATCAGCGACCCGTGCGAGGTTCGGCAACTCCGTTGAAACCAGCGGGTTCCGGGTACGCTCACCGGCACGCCGATCGGCGAACCACGACCTCAGGAGCCTGCGGTGGCCGACTGGACAACCGACGCGGTGGACGCGCTGGATCAGGCCATCGGCCTGGTGCGCGACAAGACGGTCGTTCCTGCGCAGAAAGCATCCCGGGCCGTCGTGTCGGGACTCCTCGTCGCCTTCTTCGTGATCGTCCTGGCGATCATGTTCGCGATCGCCTTGTTCCGTGTGATCGTCATCGTCACCGACGAGGTGTGGCTCTCGTATCTCGTCCTCGGCGGAATCTTCGTGGGCGCCGGCGCGTTCTGCTGGGGACTCCGATCCCCGCGCGCGAAGGATGCGAATGCCTGAGGTGCACGACATCATCATCATCGGTGCCGGCCCTTCGGGCCTGACCGCGGCGGTCTACGCCGGTCGCGCCGACCTGAAACCCCTCGTGATCGAAGGCATCGCCGCGGGTGGTCAGCTCATGCTCACCACCGACGTCGAGAACTACCCCGGCTTCCCCGACGGCATCCTCGGCCCCGAGCTCATGATGAAGTTCCGCGAGCAGGCCGAGCGCTTCGGTGCGGAATTCGTCACCGCCGACGTCGACCGCGTCGACTTCTCCGCCTCGCCCTACGGCGTGTGGGTGGGCGACACCGAACACCGTGCTCGTGCCGTCATCGTGAGCACCGGCGCCACTGCCCGCATGCTCGGTCTGCCCAACGAGGCACGCCTGCTCGGACACGGCGTGTCCACGTGCGCCACGTGCGACGGCTTCTTCTTCCGGGAGAAGCCGATCGCGGTGATCGGCGGGGGCGACTCCGCGCTGGAAGAGGCGCTGTTCCTCACGAAGTTCGCAACCACCGTCACGCTCGTGCACCGTCGTGACGAGTTTCGTGCGTCGAAGATCATGCAAGACCGCGTGTTCGCGAACGACAAGATCAACGTCGTGTGGAACAGCACCGTCGACGACGTGATCGGCGAAGGCTCGGTGCAGTCGCTCGTGTTGCGCGACACGATCACGAACGAGACGAGTGAGCTCGACGTGCAGGGCGTGTTCGTGGCCATCGGGCACGACCCCACCACCTGGATCTTCCGCGACGAGCTCGACCTCGACGAGAACGGCTACATCCTCACCGACCCCGACTCCACCGCCACATCGGTCGAGGGCGTCATCGACTGCGGTGACGAGCAGGATCACGTGTACCGCCAGGCGGTCACGTCGGCGGGTTCGGGGTGCATGGC
>JBEVLJ010000087.1:0-8768 GCA_040509195.1 Acidimicrobiia bacterium | reverse complement strand
CGCCACCGCTTTCGAGTGGCGCCCGCGCCACACGATCGACTTCCCCTTCTCCTCGGAGAGGTCCCACGTCTCGCGCACGCGCGTGCCGCCGTCGACTGGTTCGAGCTCGTAGCGCCAGATGCGTCCGCCCAGCAGATGGGCGAGGAAGCCGGGCGGCCGCGTCTGCCACGCGATGCGACGATTCTCGTCGAGCTCGATGACCGTGCTCACCATCGAATAGTTGAATCCGGCGTTCATCGCCATGCCGAACGTGTCGCCGAGCGCGAGGCGCTGGCTGCCTTGCTTGGCGTCGCGCACCTCGCCGGACCCGTCGATCTCGCGATGGCGGGTGGGGTCCGCGAGCAGATCGAAGATCGCGTCGGGCGGCGCGGCGATCACGCGCTCCACGCTCTCGGTGAACGAGCTCATGACGCGAACACGTCGGCGTACTCGGGGTGGTCCTCCTGGAAGTCGCGCACGTAGCTGCAGCGCGCCACCGCGAGCTCGCCGCGTGCGCGCACGTCGTCGAGCGCACGACGCACGAGAACGCTGGAGTAGCCCTTGCCGCGCAACGCGGAGTCGACCTCGGTGTGCACGAACCCGACACGTCCGTCGGGCATCTCGCGCAGGTCGACGAGACCACGCACCTCGCCGTCGACGATCAGCTCGTAGCGCGAACGCTCGTCGTTGCGCGTGACGCTCGCGTCAGCGGGATCGGAGCCGGGTTCACTCATCGGTTCTCCATGTCTCTTCGAAGGGTCTCTTCGATGGGTCTCTTCGATGGCCGCGAGCATCAACGGCGCGGTCCTGATGGCACGGTATGTTCGCTCTCGCTTGTTCGCGCCGGGTGATCCGGCATGGAATCGGGAAACGTGACGGTGTGACCGACGCACCCACCGACGCATCCACCTCATCTGCGGTACCCGAACCCACTTCGGAACCAACTCGCGATCCGGATCAGATGCCGAAGTGGATCCCCCGAGCGATCCTGCTGGCCATCGGCGCGGTGGTGCTGCTGTTCGTCGGCTGGTGGATGCTGCGGGAGCTGAGCACGCTCATCGTGATGGTGTTCGTCGCCCTGTTCCTCTCCCTCGCGATGGAGCCGGCGGTCACGAGCCTGGCTCGGCGGGGTTGGCGGCGTGGACACGCCACCGCGCTCGTGCTCGGCGGCGTGATCATCGGGGGCTTGATCTTCGCCGCCGCGGCCGGATCGGTCGTCGTCGGCCAGGTGTCGGACCTCGTGGATCGTGCACCGGCTTACGTGCGCGACTTCGAAGGGTTCGTGAACGACGACCTCGGCATCGAGTGGAACGCCGACAAGATCGTGAAGGAGCTGAAGACGGGTGACGCGTTCGGCGGGCTCGACACCGACACGGTGGTGTCGAACGCGCTCGACGTGGGGGTCGCCCTCGCCGCGGCGCTGTTGGAGATCGTGACGGTCCTGATCTTCGCGTTCTACATGACGGCCGACGGCCCGCGCATGCGACGCACCATCTGTTCTCGGTTGCCGCAACGACATCAAGCGGTCGTGCTCAACACGTGGGAGCTCGCGATCGACAAGACCGGCGGCTACCTCTACTCACGCGGCATCCAGGCGTTGATCTCAGCAACCGTCACGTGGGCATTTCTGGTCGCGCTCGGCGTGCCGTACGGGCTCGCACTCGGGTTGTGGGTCGGCATCGTGTCGCAGTTCATCCCGACCGTCGGCACGTACATCGCGATGGTGCTGCCGGTGGTCGTCGCCCTCGCGCAGGACCCGGTGAAGGCGCTGTGGGTGCTGCTGTTCCTCGTGCTCTACCAGCAGTTCGAGAACTACGTGCTCGGGCCGCGCATCACGAAGCGCACGATGGAAGTGCATCCCGCCATCGCGATCGGCACGGTGTTCGCAGGCGGGCTCCTGCTCGGCGGGGTCGGTGCGGTGCTCGCCTTGCCGACGGCCGCGGTGGTACAGGCGCTCATCTCCACGCACACCACCGAGCAGGAGGTGATCGAGGGTCGCTTGCTCGAAGAGCCCACGCGTCGTCCGAGTCGCATTGCGCGCGTGTTCCGTCGCTCGAGGCCCGAGCCGGAGCACCAGCCGGAGGGATGATGCACACCCGTTCACATCTGCGCCGCCGCGCTCGTCGCCGTTTCAGGTCGCACTCGGTGCGGGAACTACAGGTCATGGTGGTGGCACGCTCGTTCTCACTTGCGTCAGCCACGCGCGCGGCGGCGGAGGGCAGAACGGCGGAGTGGGTCGGCGAGATGCTGGCCAGCCCCGGGAGCGACAACGCGGTCCTCGCCGCGGCGCTCGCACTGGAGGAGCACTGGTGGTGGGGTCCGGTGCTCGTGCCGGCGAACGAGCTCGTGCGACTCGCCGGTCCGGAAGACGACGCATTGGTGCCCATCGAGACCGGCGAGTGGGAAGACGACCTGGCGTCGATGGCCGACAGTCTCGAGGAGGGATGGCAACCGCCGCCCTTGCTCGCCGAGTGCCAGGACGGCCGGCTGTTGTTGCAGGACGGCAACCATCGTTACGAGGCCATGGTGCGCGACGGCGCCACCGAGGTGTGGGTGCTCGTGTACTCCAGCGACCGCGCCGCGCTCGACGAGTTCCGGAGTGCGCGCGCCGGCTGATGCGTGGTGCCGGCCCTGCGGGCAGGCGCTTGCCGTCACCGTTGGCCGTCACCGTTGGCCGTCACAGCGGGCCGTTACATTGCGGGCGTGGAACAGGCGTCGTTCAACCTCTTCGCGGCCGATCCCGACGCCGAGCCCGCGGCGGCGGCCAAGGCCGACGCCACCCTCTCGGTCCTCGAGCTCGTCACCCGCATGCGCGAGGGCATCCGCGCTGCCATCCCCGGCGACGTGTGGGTGCGTGGTGAGGTGCAGAACCTGAAGCGATCCCAGAACGGGCACACGTACTTCACGCTGGTGGAGAAGTCGGGCGGCCGCGGTGATCAGGCGCGCGCGAAGATCGACGTCACGCTCTTCCGCGACGACCGGCGCGCCGTCGAACGCGCGATCAAGGAAGTGCCGGGCGCGGAGCTCGGCAACGACGTCGAGGTGCGGATCTGCGGTCGCATCGAGCTCTACGCACCGCAGGGTCGTGTGCAGGTGATCATGACCGCGATCGACCCCGTGTTCACCGTGGGCGGGATCGCGGCCGGGCGCGAGCGCGTGTTGCGCGCCCTCGCGGCCGATGGGATCCTCGAGGTCAACGGGCGTTTGCCGATGCCGCTGGTGCCGGTGCGGGTGGGGCTCGTCACCAGCGCGGGCAGCGCGGCGTATCACGACTTCGTGCAGGAGCTCGCGACCAGCGGGTACGCGTTCGAGGTGGGCGTGGTCGACGTGCGCGTGCAGGGCGCGGCCGCGTCGAAGCGCATCATGTACGGCCTGCGGCAGATGGCGCTGCGTGATCTCGACGTGGTGGTCGTCGTGCGCGGCGGTGGTTCACGCGCCGATCTCGCACCGTTCGACGCCGACGACGTGGCGCGCCTGATCGCGGCGATGCCGGTGCCCGTGATCACGGGGGTGGGGCACGAGACCGATCGCAGCGTTGCCGACGAGGTCGCGCACACGTCGTGCAAGACACCGACCGCGTGCGCGCAACTGTTGGTGGCGCGCGTGCGCACGTTCGAGCAGCAGCTCGCCGCCGCGTCGCATCGCGTGGTCAGTCGGGCGCGTGCCCGTACTGCCTTGGCACGTCGTGAGCTCGACGAGGCCACGCGCCGCGTGCAGCGCGGGTTGCCCGCCGCCCTGGCACGGGAGCACGCGCAGGTCGAGCGTCACCACGGTCGCCTCGACGAGCTGGCTCGTCTGCGGTTGCGCGACGCGTCTCGCGTGCTCGACGATCGCTCGCGTCGCGTGCCGGAGCTCACCCGCACCCACCTGCGCCACGCCGCGCGTGAGCTCGACGAATGCGTGCGTCGAACCGGCGAGTTGTCACGAGCGCGACTGCGCGAGTCGGCGCTCGTGCTCGACACCAGTGCGGCCACCGTGCGCGCGCTCGATCCGCGACGGGTGCTCGACCGCGGCTACAGCATCACGCGCGACGAACACGGTCGTGCGGTTCGTCGCACCGACGAGCTCGCCGTCGGCGCGACCGTGCACACCGAGTTGGCCGACGGCGCACTCTTCAGCCGCATTGAAGCGATCGACGCCAGTGACGACAGCGAAGGGAACCACTGACATGCCCGACGAGGCGACCAGCCACGACGCCCCTGGCGACGCGCCGGGCTACGCCGAGGCGATGACCGAGCTCGAGGAGATCCTCGACGAGCTGGAGCGCGACGACCTCGACGTCGACGTGCTCGCCGATCGTGTGCGTCGCGCCAGCGAGCTCATCACGTTGTGCCGCGGTCGCATCACGCGCGCGCAGACCGACGTCGACCGCATCGTCGTGGAGCTCGAGTCGTTCGCGACCAGCGCGTCGGGCGACGCCGGCGACGAGTAGGCCCACTGGCGGACCGGTTCAGTTGATGCCGGTTGCCTTCAACACTCGGCGCGGTGCGCGCATCGCCTTCGTGGCACCGTTCTCGCCGTGCTTGGCGGCGAGCTCGTCGCCGAGACGGCTGAGGCCCCACGCGGCGAACGGGAGCAACACCGCGAGGAACAACCAACGACGGATGGGGCGGGGAATCGTTTTCCACATGCCCGCACGTTGCCCGCTCTTCTCCCACATCAAACCGGCGTCAATTCACCCGTGTATGACCCGCCCAGCTGACGCCGGTTGGTGATGGGGGTCGACTACTTGACTTGGCCGGCGAGCTTGCGGTTCTTGAACTGCGCCTTCACGTAGTCGCGGTTCAGGAGTGCGATGAAGTCGATGCTGATCTCCTTCGGGCACGCCTTCTCGCACTCACCGTGCAGCGTGCACGATCCGAACCAGCGCTCCATCTCGTCGACCATGTTCTGCACGCGGGTGTAGCGCTCGGGCTGGCCCTGCGGGAGCAGGCCGAGGTGCGCCACCTTCGCGGCGGTGAACAGCTGCGCGGCGCCGTTCGGGCACGCGGCCACGCACGCGCCACAACCGATGCATGCGGCCGCGTCCATCGCCGCGTCCGACGCTTCCTTCGGCACCAGGATGAGGTTCCCGTCGGGACCCGCGCCCGTGGGCGCGGTGATGTAACCGCCGGCCTCGATGATGCGGTCGAGCGGGCTGCGGTCGACGACGAGGTCGCGCAACACAGGGAAGGCACGCGCGCGCCACGGCTCGACGGTGATGTTCGCGTTGTCCTCGAACTTGCGCAGGTGGAGCTGGCAGGTGGCGGTGCCCGTCTCCGGACCGTGCGCCCGCCCGTTGATCATCATCGAGCACGAACCGCAGATGCCCTCGCGGCAGTCGTGGTCGAACGCCACCGGCTCCTTGCCTTCGGCGACGAGGCGGTCGTTGAGCACGTCGAACAGTTCGAGGAACGACATCTCCTCGCTCACGTCGGGGACGTGGTACTCCTCGAAGTGGCCGTCGACGACGGGCGACTCCTGCCGCCACACCTTCAAGTTCAGCTTCACGCTCGTTGCCTTTCACTTCTCTCCCGTACCGGCGTCAATACCCCGCCTCAGAGACGGGCCTTTGACGCCAGAACGGGCTTGGGGGAGGGACCCCGCGAGATCTGGCTACTTGTAGTTCCGTTCGGCGAGGTGGACGTACTCGAACTCGAGTTGTTCCTTGTGCAGCTCGGGCGCGTTGTCCACGCCGGTGAACTCCCAGGCACCGACGTACGAGAAGTCGGCGTCGTTGCGGAGAGCCTCGCCGTCCTCGGTCTGGTGCTCGACGCGGAAGTGACCGCCGCAGCTCTCTTCGCGGTGCAGTGCGTCGCGGCACATCAACTCGCCGAACTCGAGGAAGTCGGCGACGCGCTGTGCGCGCTCGAGCGACTGGTTGAGCGTCTGGTCGTCACCCAGGATGTTGACGTCGGCGTAGAACTCCTCACGCAGCGCGGGGATGTCGCTCAGCGCCTTGCTCAAGCTCTCGTTGCTGCGCGCCATTCCGCAGTTGTCCCACAGGATGTCGCCGAGCTGGCGGTGGAAGTGGTCGACCGAGTGCTTGCCGTTGATCGACATGAGGCGCCGCGTGATGTCGGCGACGTTGGCCTCGGCGGCCTTGAACTCCGGCTCGTCGGTCGACACCGGCGCTTGCCCGAGCATCGGCGCGAGGTAGTCGGAGATGGTGGACGGCAACACGAAGTAGCCGTCGGCCAGGCCCTGCATGAGCGCACTCGCACCGAGGCGGTTGGCGCCGTGGTCGGAGAAGTTGGCCTCACCGAGCACATAGAGCCCGGGCACGTTGCTCATCAGGTTGTAGTCGACCCAGAGCCCGCCCATCGTGTAGTGCACGGCGGGGTAGATGCGCATGGGCACCTTGAACGGGTCCTCGTCGGTGATGCGCTCGTACATCTCGAAGAGGTTGTCGTAGCGCTCGGCGATCACATCGGCGCCGACGCGGTTGATCGCGTCGGCGAAGTCGAGGTACACGCCGTTCTTCTGGGGACCGACGCCACGACCGGCATCCACCTCGTGCTTCGCGGCGCGTGACGCGACGTCGCGCGGCACGAGGTTGCCGAACGCGGGATAGCGACGCTCGAGGTAGTAGTCGCGCTCCGCCTCGGGGATCTGGTCGGGGGAGCGGGGGTCGTCCATCTTGGCCGGCACCCACACGCGACCGTCGTTGCGCAGCGACACCGACATCAGCGTGAGCTTCGACTGGAATTCGTCGCTGCGCGGGATGCAGGTGGGGTGGATCTGCGTGTAGCACGGGTTCGCGAACAGCGCGCCCTGCTTGTGCGCCCGCCATGCCGCCGTCACGTTCGAAGCCTTCGCGTTCGTGGACAGGTAGAACGCGTTGCCGTACCCGCCCGTCGCGAGCACGACCGCGTGCGCGGAGTGCGAACGCACCGCGCCGGTGATGAGGTCGCGCGTGACGATGCCCGCGGCGCGGCCGTCTTTCACGACGAGGTCGAGCATCTCGGTGCGTTCGTGCAGCGTGACCGCACCGAGCGCAACTTGGTGCGCGAGCGCGGAGTATGCGCCCAGCAGCAGCTGCTGTCCGGTCTGCCCGCGGGCGTAGAACGTGCGCGACACCTGCGCGCCACCGAACGAGCGGTTCGCGAGGAGGCCGCCGTACTCACGCGCGAACGGAACACCCTGTGCGACGCACTGGTCGATGATGTTCACGCTCAGCTGCGCGAGCCGATACACGTTGGCTTCGCGGGCGCGGTAGTCGCCACCCTTGACGGTGTCGTAGAACAGGCGGTACACGCTGTCGCCGTCGTTCTTGTAGTTCTTGGCGGCGTTGATGCCACCCTGCGCGGCGATGCTGTGTGCGCGGCGCGGGGAGTCGTGGAAGGTGAAGAGCTCGACGTGGTAGCCGAGCTCACCGAGCGACGCCGCTGCCGACGCACCGGCGAGGCCGCTGCCCACCACGATGATGGAGTAGCGGCGCTTGTTGGCCGGGTTCACCAGCTTCACGTCGAACTTGTGCTGGTCCCACTTCTCTTCGATCGGACCTTCGGGGATCCGTGCATCGAGCGAGCCGATCATCGTGGACGTCATCGCGTCACCACTCCGGTCACGATCAGCAACGGCATGCTCACGTTGCCGACGAGGATCAGCAGCGCGAACCCGGCGGCGAACCCGCGCTTCCAATGGTTGTACTTCGGGTTGTTGATCCCGAGGCTGTTGAACATCGCCCACGCGCCGTGGAAGATGTGGATCGACACCGCGATCATCGCGGCGATGTAGATCAACGCCACCGGCACGCGCTCGAAGCTGTTGAACAAGTTGTTGTAGACGCTTCCGCGCACGAAGTGCGGGTTCGCCGTGCCCCAGGTCAGGTCGGCGAGGTGGAAGAGCACGAACAGGGCGACGATCACACCCGTGTACCGCATCGAACGTGATGCGAAGTTCGCCGCCGCGTAGTCGCGCGGTGACTGGTACTTCACCGGACGCGCCTTGTGGTTCATGCGCGTGAGTTGCGCGGCGGCCACGATGTGCAGGAACACGGCGCCGATCAGGCTGACGCGCAGGAGCCACAGCAACACGGTGCGTGGCAATGCCGGCTCACCGAGGTCGCGCAGCCATTCGGCGTAGGTGTTGAGGTGCTCCTCGCCCAAGAACACCTTGAGGTTCCCGATCATGTGCACGAGCACGAAGCCCAGCAACATGATGCCGGTGACCGCCATCACCCATTTCTTGCCGACCGCCGAACGCCAGAACCGGAGCAGGAAGTGCCCCTGGTTCTTGTCGTACGGGACTGGTGCGCCTTCGTAGCGGTACAGCGCGCCGGCGGCATCTGCACCGGGGCTCTGGTCCGCGGTGGACACTTCTTCTTCAGTCTTCGCCACGGCGGAAAAGTAGCTTCCTGCGCCCCGGATGACCCGATTGTGAGCGGTTTCTCAAAAGCGTGACGCGATCGTCAGGCGGGTGTGAACCGCCGGTTGCCACCTTCGGGGCCGCTGATACCGTGCAAGCAACGATCGCGACTCCAAGGGAGCACCGCCACATGTCACGTCCGGGAACGCTCGGCGAACTCAGGGCCAGCGGCTGGGTCTCGCGCCCCGTCAAAGAAGAGGTGCGCGAGAACGCGCTCAAGCGCATCACCGACGGCGTGCCCCTCGTCGACGGAGTGATCGGTTACGAGGAGACCGTCCTCCCGCAGCTCGAGAACGCGCTCATCGCGGGCCACGACGTGATCTTCCTCGGCGAACGCGGCCAGGCGAAGACCCGCATGATCCGCTCGCTCACCGCCTTGCTCGACGAGTGGATGCCCATCGTTGCCGGCAGTGAGATCAACGACGACCCGTACGAGCCCA
>JBEVLJ010000086.1:0-4140 GCA_040509195.1 Acidimicrobiia bacterium | reverse complement strand
TCGCGATCGCAGCGTCCTCGACGAGGAGCTGAACAAGGGCACGATGCGCCGGGTCATGCGGCTCGCGCTCGACTACCGAGGCCTGCTCGCCATCTTCCTCGGGCTCGTCGTCGTCGACGCCGTGCTCACCACGATCAACCCGTTGATCCTGCGCAGCATCATCAACAACGGGATCGGCGGGAAGGACACGCAGCTCATCGTCGAGCTCGCGTTGCTCGCCGCGATCATCGCGACCGTCGACATGGGCGTGTCGCTCGTGCAGCGCTACGTGTCGTCGCGCATCGGCGAGACGTTGATCTTCGACCTGCGGCGCAAGGTCTTCGCGCACGTGCAGCGCATGCCGATCGCGTTCTTCACCCGCACCCGCACGGGAGCGTTGGTGAGCCGCTTGAACAACGACATCATCGGCGCACAGTCGGCGTTCACCAACACGCTCGGTTCAGTGGTGAGCAATGTCATCACCGTCGTGATCGTGCTGGTCGCGATGCTCGCGTTGTCGTGGCAGATCACGCTCGCGTCGTTGGTGCTGCTCCCGTTGTTCGTGATCCCCGCGCGCCTGGTCGGGAAGAAGGTGCAGCAGATCACGCTGGAGCGCTACGAGCTGCAGGCCGAGATGAACTCCACGATGACGGAGCGCTTCAACGTGGCCGGCGCGATGCTCGTGAAGCTGTTCGGGCATCCCGAGCTCGAGCAGGAGGGCTTCGAGCGCTCGGCCGCGCGGGTGCGCGACACCGGCATCTCGGTGAGCATGTACAACGGCTTCTTCTTCTCGTCGATGTTCCTGCTCACGTCGATCGCGACCGCGGTCGTCTACGGCTGGGGCGGCGTGATGACGGTGAATGGTCAGCTCGACATCGGCACCGTGGTCGCGCTCACCGCCTACCTGCAGCGCTTGTACGGCCCGCTCAACCAGCTGTCGGGCATCCAGATCGACGTGATGACCGCGCTCGTGTCGTTCGACCGCGTCTTCGAAGTGCTCGACCTCGAGCCGATGATCGACGAGAAGCCCGGCGCGGTCGACGTCCCGAGCGGGCCGGTGACGGTGGAGTTCGAGCACGTCGACTTCCGCTACCCGCGTGCCGACGAGGTGTCGCTGGCGTCGCTCGAGTCGGTGGCCACCCTGGATCAGACGCCGAGTCACGACGTGCTGCACGACGTGAGCTTCCGAGTCGAACCCGGCGCGCTCGTGGCGTTGGTCGGCCCGTCGGGCGCGGGCAAGACCACGATCAGCAGCCTCGTGCCGCGCCTCTACGACGTCGAGCGCGGCGCGATTCGCGTGAATGGTGTCGACGTGCGCGACGCAACGCTCGCGTCGATCCGCGACGCGATCGGTGTGGTCACGCAAGATCCGCACCTGTTCCACGACACGATCCGCGCCAACCTCGAGTACGTGTCGCCGGGCGTGAGCGAAGCGGAGATGTACGAGGCGCTCGAGTCGGCGCAGATCCGCTCGCTCATCGACACGCTGCCCGATGGGCTCGACACCGTCGTTGGTGATCGCGGCTACCGGTTCTCAGGCGGCGAGAAGCAACGCATCGCGATTGCACGCCTGTTGTTGAAGAGCCCGCGCGTCGTCGTGCTCGACGAAGCGACCGCGCACCTCGACTCCGGATCCGAGGCCGCGGTGCAGCGCGCGCTCGACACCGCGCTCGCCGGCCGCACGTCGATCGTGATCGCGCACCGGCTCTCGACGGTGCGCCACGCCGATGCGATCCTCGTGGTCGTCGACGGACGGATCGCCCAGCGCGGCACGCACGACGAACTGCTCGCGCAGGGCGGGATGTACGCCGAGCTCTACGAGACGCAGTTCAAGCCGCAAGCCGCGGCCATTCCGCCGGCAACCGTCTGACTGGCGATGTCGATCAGCCGGTGAACTTGGGCGTGAGCCATATCGAGGTGAATGCACCGACCTCGGGACGACGACCCCCGCGATCGGGGATCTAGCGTCGCCCGATGGCCCGCGTGCTCGTCACCCGCCGGCTCCCCGACGGGGGGCTCGATCCGCTGCTCGCCGCGGGTCACGAGATCGTGCAGCGCGCCGACGACGCACCGTTCACGCCCGATGCGCTCGCCGCGGCCGTGGCGAACGTCGACGCCATCGTCTGCGTCCTCACCGATCGGATCGACGCTGCGGTGTTGCGCGCGGGCGTGCCACGCCTGCAAGTCGTCGCCGACGTCGCGGTCGGGTACGACAACATCGACGTCGCCACCGCCACCGAGCTCGGCATCGCCGTGTGCAACACGCCCGGCGTGCTCGACGAGACCACCGCCGACCTCGCGTTCGCGCTGATCCTCGCCGCGGCGCGTCGCACGTCGGACGCAGAACGGGCGTTGCGCGCCGGCGAGTGGACCGGATTCCACGTCGACGGGTTCCTGGGCGTCGACGTGCACGGCGCGACGCTCGGCGTGGTGGGATATGGCCGCATCGGGCGCGCGGTCGCACGCCGGGCCGAGGCGTTCGGCATGAGGGTGTTGCACCACACACGCCGCGACACCGGTGTCGATGGGTGGACGGCCGAGCTCGACGAGCTCCTGCGCGCGTCCGACATCGTCACGCTCCACGTGCCGCTCAACGACGACACCACCGGGTTGATCGACGCCCGTCGGCTCTCGCTGATGGGCGCGCACGCCGTGTTGGTGAACACGGCGCGCGGACCGGTCGTCGACGAGGAAGCATTGGCGGTTGCGCTCGAGACGGGCGCGATCTTCGCCGCGGGCATCGACGTGTACGAGCGCGAGCCCCACGTGCACCCACGCTTGCTCGCCGCGCCGCATGCGGTGCTGCTCCCACACATCGGCAGCGCCACCGAGCAGACCCGCCGCCGGATGGCGCAGCTCGCATGCGAAGGCGTCGTCGCCGTCCTCGCGGGTGACCGTCCCCCCAACCTGGTCACGCCCTGAACTCCCGATCAACGGGGGTAGGGATAGGCGTCAGGCGGGGGTGCCGGCACTGCGACGGCCGGCCCACTGGGCGACGCCCATCAGCACGCCGACCGCGATCAACACGATCGCGGCGCTGAACCCGATCATTGCCACCGACCACGCGACTTCTCCGGGTACTGCCGACCGCCAGCTCTCCGGCCACGGACCGCCGAAGAACACGAACAGTGCGACGAACAGCCCGACGCCCCCACCCGCGAACTTCCACCAGCGATGACTTGTGATGCCGTGCCCGCGTGTGCGCAGGATCGCGGTGAGCTCCCACGCGAGCAGCAGAAGGAGCACCAGTGCGATGACTGCGCCGCCAACCAACAGGAACGCGAGTGCGCCCACGCCGGTGGCGATGGCGGCGGCGACGAGCTTGGTCTGTGGTGATGCGTGCATGAGGCTCTCCTTGTACTGACGCGGCGCGCTCACCGCGGTGTCTCGCGCTGCGACGCGCCACGCGCGCCCGACGCCCTCGTGACGAGCTCGATCCATGAACAGCTGTGTCATCGAGTCGCTGTACTCGCGACGAAACTTCCGCGGGTACACGCGGATGACGGCGCGGTACGCGCGCTCGCTGCGCATCACGCGAACCCCAGGTTCGGTGTGATCGACACGTTCGCGCCGGCGTTGCGCAACAGCGTCTGCATGCGTGCGGTCTCGGCGGCGCGTGCGCGCACACCGTCGGCAGTGACGCGGTAGTAGCGACGGCGTTGGTCGTCGAGCGCGGGGTCGGGGCGCTCCTCGGTCTCCTCGATGAGGCCGTCGGCGAGCATCCGCTTGATCGACCCGTAGAGCGTGCCCGGGCCCATGCTCACGTCACCGTCGGTGATCTCCTCGACCCGGCCCATGATGGCGTACCCGTGCTGCTCGCCGTCTCCGAGCGCCAACAGGATGTGGAAGACCGACGGGGGGAGTGGCTTGGTGCCCTCACTCGTTCGTGCCATGGGCGTCGCCCTTCGCGTGCAGTGCGACGACTCCATCGACCGTCGCTATATCGAGTGACGATATAGACACCGACGGCAGATGTCAACCCCCCTCAACCCCAACCGGCGTCAACAACGCGTGAAATGGACGCGTTCTTGACGCCGGAACGGGCTTGGAGTGGCGGAGGGAGAGGGATTTGAACCCTCGAGGAGGCTTGTCACCCCCTACTCGCTTAGCAGGCGAGCACTTTCGGCCACTCAGTCATCCCTCCTGAACGGGCAAGTGTAC
>JBEVLJ010000085.1:0-8720 GCA_040509195.1 Acidimicrobiia bacterium | reverse complement strand
TGGTGCACTCGGCCCGCGTCGAGACGGTGTCGGGCTCACGGTCACCGGAGGAATCGTCCACGCGCCGCCGTGTCGCATCGCGACGGTTCGTGTGGCTCTTGCTGCTCATCAGCGTGATCGGCTTGGGCGTGCGCATCGGGTTCGCGGCCGTCGAAGGTGATCGATCGGCGACGAGCGGCGACGCGGAGTTCTACTACCACGCGGCGTTGCAACTCGCCGACGGTCACGGATACGTTCGCATCGAAGACGACAACGGTGCACGTCAGAATCTCCCCACCGCGCAGCACCCGCCGGTGTTCGCGTACCTCCTGTCGATCCCTGCCCGACTGGGGCTCAGGTCGCTCTTCTCACTCGAGGTGGTGTCGAGTGTCATCGGCGCCGTCGGCGTCGCGGCCATCGGGGTGCTCGGTCGAAAGGTTGGCGGGAGCGATGCGATCGGTCTCGTCGCCGCCTCGCTCGCCGCGGTGTACCCGATGCTCTTCCAGCCCGCGTCGCTGCTCTTCAGCGAACCGCTCTTCATCCTCTTCGTCACGCTGATCCTGCTCTTGGCATACCGCTTGCTCACACCGTCTCGGGTCGGGTGGTGGTGGCTGCTGGGTGCCCTGATCGGAATCGCGTCGCTCACGCGCGCGGAGGGCGCGCTGCTGGTTCCGCTGCTCGCATGGCCGCTCGCATGGCGTTTGGCGCTTCCGTGGCGTGCACGCGTCGTTCCCCTGATGGCGGCAACCGTCGCCGCGGCGATCGTCATCGTCCCCTGGACCGTGCGCAATGCGAACGAGTTCGGCACGTTCGTTCCGATCTCGACCAACGCCACCCTCGCGTTGGCCGGCGCGAACTGTCACGGCGCGTACTACGGATCCAACATCGGCACGTGGGACCTCTCCTGCGTGTACGCCGACGCGAGGAAGACGTCCTCGTCTGCCACGACGCCGATCGATGCCGAACACAGCGAAGCGGAGCGCTATCGCCAGTGGTCGGAACTGGGCCTCGAGTACGCGGGCGCACATCTCTCACGACTTCCGGTCGTCGTGCTGGCCCGAGTGCTTCGAACGTGGAACCTCTGGGACACGGGTCCGATGTTGTACTACGACAGCTACAACGGCGGCGTCCGCGACGTGCAGATGGCGGGCTACGTGATGGTCTGGGTGATGCTGCCGCTCGCACTGTACGGATTCCTGGTGTTGCGGCGCCGTACCCCGGTGTGGCTGCTGATGGTGCCGGTGGGGATCGTGGTGCTCACGGCGATCGTGTTCCACGGGTCGACGCGTGGGCGCGCCGGCGCTGAGCCCGCGGTGTTGGTGCTCGCCGCGGTGGGTGCAGTGGAGCTCTGGCGACGACTCAGATCCCGTTCCCTGCGCAAGGGCGAACCGGACTCGTCGACGTCGAGCAACGCGGCGCCGGTTGCGTCGTAGCTCTCCGCGACCCCGACGAGGTCGCGTGGTTCCTCACACCTTCGTCGCGGTGCGCATCGCGCGGGTGCGTTCCGGGAGCAGCAGGATCGCGCCCACGAGGAAGCACGCACCGCCGATCGCGGTTCCGAGGTTCACGAGCAAGGTGTTGCGTGGCTCGCCGGTGGTCGGCACGATCCACGACGCGACCGCAGACACGCCGAACGCGATCGACCCCACCATGTTCAGGCCGGCGATCCACCACGACCCACTGCGCGGCTCCCATGACCATGCGCCGTGCGCGACCTCTGACCACGCGAGCCAACTCGCCACGAGGAAGCACACGGAGCCCACCGCGTCGGGCGTCCACACGAGCCGCTTCGCCTGATCGCTCGAGAGCGTCGTGCTGAGCGCGGCGAGCGTGGTGACGTTGAAGAACACCGTGCCGACGAGCTGTACGACGCACGCTTCCCAGTCGATGCGGCGCGGCTCCCACGCCCACCAGCGCCAGCGGTCGTCTGAGGCGCCCTCCCCGGGCTGACGTGGCGCGTTGATCGCCTGCAAGAACTGCAGGAACGCAGCCGACGTGAAGAAGATCGAACCGACGAAGAACACCACCGCGTCGGCGTGCGTGCCGACCGCGCCGACGAACCCCGGGAACGGTCCGACGGTGAAGCACGTCGCGCCGACCGCGAAGAGTACGCCGATCCACCAGCCGATCGCGCCCGGGGCCCACCAGGTAGAACCTCGGCCCGCGTCGAGACGGCCCGCGATCTTGCGGTGCTCGCGCGACGTCCACGTGAACGACGAACCGTCCGGGCGACGGAAACGCTCACGCGTGATGAATGGCCCGAGGCCCTCGCCGCGTTCGCGAACCCAACCTTCGGGAACGCCGAGGAATGAAGTACGAACGGTGCCCGCCACCCCGTGAAGTTACGAGGTGACGGAGACCGATCGACGGCCCGGGGCGTGGAGCTCAGTCGATGGAGCCGCGCGGCACGACCCAGCGGCAGTCCTGCCGAGTGACCTCGGCGATCAAGTCGAAGCCTCGGTCGTAGTGCACGACGGGGAGGCGTGCTGATTCCGCGACCGCCGCGACCAGAAGATCTGGAACGGGCACTGCAGTGTGATGGCTTGCGCCGACAAGCTGCGACTGCACTTCTTCGGCTCGTTCCCAGTGCGACGGGGTGATCGCGAGTTCGGGCATTCCGTCGAGCGCGGCGCGGCCGGCACTCCAGGACCTTCGACTCTGCGTCGTTCGCAACAGCGCGAGTCGAGCGACGGCACAGAGGTGAAGCTGCCGCGCTCGCATCGCCTCCTCGACCTCTGCGAAGACCGCCGGTGTCGCGAGCCGCGTGAGCACGCTCGTGTCGACGAGCGCCGCCTCGCTCAGCGCCATGCGTCGCGACGAACCGCGTCGGGGTCGTCGCCGAAGTTGAAAATGGTCGGGTCGCGCAATGCATCCAGCAGCGCGATCCGACGCTGCAGTGCGACCGCCTCGTCGAGTGCGCGGTTGACCGTCGCCTTGATGGTCGACGTGCCGAGGAGCTCTTTCGCGGTTGCGAGGGTGTCGTCGTCGATGTCGACGAGGTGCTTCGTCATGACCCAAGTATATCCTGATCATCCCCACTTATATATATCGGCGAAGAGGGAGCGGTCGGAAACCCCGCTTTGGCTTGCGGGCGGCGCACCCGCTAGTCTTTCCTGGCTCGCCCAACGACTGTGACGCGCTGCCGCACGGGTGGCCCACTTCAGTCGACCGGCGCCTGATCGAACGTCTCGTCAATCGACGTCCGCGCAGGCTGCAGCATGCACCACTGTTGCAGCACCACGCGGCACAACCGAACCACGCTCCGCCGGGCACGCGCTCGGGCGGAGCGTTCGCGTGGAGCAACTGCTCCGGTGAACGCCAGCAGTCACGACAGCGAAAGAGACCACCAGCCATGTCTGCCAAAGGGATCCTCGGGCGCAAGCTCGGCATGACCCAGATCTGGGACGACCAAAATCGCGTCGTCCCGGTGACGGTGATCGAAGCCGGGCCGTGCCGGGTCGTGCAGCTGAAGACGCCGGAGCGCGACGGCTACGCCGCGGTGCAGTTGGCGTTCGGCGAGACCAAGCCGCAACGGCTCTCGAAGCCTGAGCTCGGCCACCTCAAGAAGGCCGACGCACCGCCGACGCGCTACCTCGCGGAGCTGCGCGTCGCCGACCTGTCCGGGTTCGAGGTCGGCCAGGTGCTCGGCGCCGACGTGTTCGACGCCGGCGAGCGCGTCGACGTGAGCGCGGTCAGCAAGGGCAAGGGGTTCGCCGGCTCGATGAAGCGGCACAACTTCAAGGGCCAAGGCGCCAGCCACGGGAACCACAAGTCGCACCGCAAGCCCGGCTCCATCGGCGCGTGCGCCACGCCGGCCCGCGTGTTCAAAGGCATGAAGATGGCCGGCCAGATGGGCAACGAGCGTGTCACCACGCTCAACCTCGAAGTGGTTGAGGGCGACCCCGAGCGCGGCTTGCTGCTCGTGAAGGGCGCCGTGCCGGGCCCGAACGGCGGCATCGTGTTCGTGCGCAACGCGATCAAGCTCTCCGGCAAGGCCAAGCAGAGTGCCGCGCAGCGTCAAGGGAGCGCAGCATGAAGCTCGACGTGAAGTCGTCCGCCGGCGCTGCAGCAGGTTCGATCGACGTGCCCGACACGCTGTTCGGCATCACGCCGAACGTGCCGGTGATGCACCAGGTCGTCACCGCGCAGCTCGCGGCCGCTCGCCGCGGCACGCAGAGCACGAAGACGCGTGCGGAAGTCGCCGGTGGTGGCGCGAAGCCGTGGCGTCAGAAGGGCACCGGTCGCGCCCGTCAGGGTTCGATTCGCGCGCCGCACTGGCGTGGTGGCGGTGTGGCCCACGGGCCGAAGCCGCGCAGCTACGCGCAGCGCACGCCCAAGAAGATGATTCGCCTCGCACTCCGTTCCGCGCTGTCCGACCGCGCGAGTGAGGGCAAGGTGCTCGTGATCAACGACTGGGGCATCACCGAGCCGCGCACCAAAGGTGCGCTCGAGATCCTCGGTTCGCTCGGTCTGCGCACCAAGGGCGAGCGCGACGACCGCGTGTTGCTCGTGGTCGCACCCAACGAGGAAGCGGTGTGGAAGTCGTTCCGCAACCTCGGTGACCGCGTGCAGCTCGTCACGCCGAACGAGCTCAACACCTACGACGTGTTGGTGAACGACTGGCTCGTGTTCAGCACGGCCACGCTCGAAGAGTCGGTGGCCCGGTTCTCCACGACGCCGCGTTCGAGCGACGTCACGGATGCCGCCCCCGCCAACGCGACAGAAGCTGGTGACGAACAATGAGCGCCGGACGCAACCCTCGCGACATCATCATCCGGCCGGTCGTGTCGGAGAAGTCGTACGCCGCGTTCGACGAGAACGTGTACACGTTCGTCGTCGCGCACGACGCGAACAAGATCGAGATCCGTCACGCGATCGAGTCGATCTTCGACGTGAAGGTCACCAACGTCAACACGATCAACCGCAAGGGCAAGCGCAAGCGCAACCGCCGCACCGGCGGATGGGGCTCGCGGCCTGCGACCAGGCGGGCCATCGTCTCCCTCCGTGAGGGCGACCGCATCGAGATCTTCGGGAGCTGACGACGATGCCGGTGCGCAAGCGCAAACCCACCAGTCCCGGGCGGCGGTTCCAGACCGTCTCCACCTTCAGCGAGATCACGAAGGACAAGCCCGAGAAGTCGCTGACGAAGCCGAAGCCGAAGTCGGGCGGACGCAACTCGTACGGCCGCATGACGTCGCGTCACCGCGGTGGCGGTCACAAGCAGAAGTACCGCGTCGTGGATTTCCGTCGCGAGAAAGACGGCGTGCCCGCGAAGGTCGCCGCGATCGAGTACGACCCCAACCGCAACGCGCGCATCGCGCTGCTCCACTACCTCGACGGCGAGAAGCGCTACATCCTCGCCCCGACCGGTGTGGAAGTCGGCGACATGCTGCAGAACGGCCAGGGCTCGGAGATCCGTCCCGGCAACGCGTTGCCGCTGCGCTACATCCCGGTCGGCACCGTGGTGCACAACGTGGAGCTCAAGCCCGGTGCGGGTGGCAAGCTCGGCCGTGGCGCCGGCGTCGCGATCCAGCTCGTGGCGAAGGAAGGTCTGTACGCAACGCTGCGTCTGCCGTCCACCGAGATGCGCCGGGTCCCGATCGACTGCCGTGGCACCATCGGCACCGTCGGCAACGCCGAGGCGGGCCTGATCAAGATCGGCAAGGCAGGCCGCAACCGCTGGAAGGGCAAGCGCCCGCACGTGCGCGGCGTTGCCATGAACCCGGTTGACCACCCACTCGGTGGTGGCGAGGGCAAGAGCTCGGGTGGTCGCCACCCGGTCTCGCCGTGGGGCAAGCCGGAAGGCCGTACCCGCAAGAAGGGCAAGAAGTCCGATGAGATGATCATCCGCCGCCGTCGTGGCCGCGGATCACGGAGGTAATCGATGCCGCGCAGCCTGAAGAAGGGGCCGTTCGTCGACGACCACCTGCAGAAGAAGGTCGACGCGATGAACGCGGCGGGTGACCGCAAGGTCATCAAGACGTGGTCGCGTCGTTCCACCATCACTCCCGACATGGTCGGCCACACGTTCGCGGTGCACGACGGCCGCAAGCACGTCCCGGTGTACGTCACCGAGGCGATGGTCGGCTCGAAGCTCGGTGAGTTCGCCCCCACCCGTACGTTCCGGTACCACGCCGGCCAAGAGCGATCGGGCCGTCGATAATGGTCGAGACTGCAGCGCGCCTCCGCTACGCGAGCGGGTCGCCGACGAAGGTGCGCCAGGTGCTGCACCTCATCGTTGGCAAAGACGTGAACGACGCCCGCGAGATCCTGCGCTTCACCGAGCGCGGCCCGGCCGAGCAGGTCATGAAGCTGCTCGACTCGGCGATCGCGAACGCGGAGCACAACGACAACGTGCCTGAAGACGAGCTGTTCGTCGTGCGCGCCTACGCCGACGAGGGCCCGACCGCGAAGCGGTGGCGTCCCCGTGCGCGTGGTCGCGGCACGCGCATCCGCAAGCGCACGAGTCACATCACGGTGATCGTGGCGCGCTTCGACGAAGCCGAGCTCGAGCGTCGTCGTGAGCGCGAGGCCGCCCAGGTCGGCCCGGCGCGTCCGAGCCGTCGTCGTCGAGTGGCCGCGAGCCGCCGTCGCGCCGAGCGAGCCGAGGTGCACGACCACGACCACGAAGATCACGATCACGATCACGATGAGGTCGACGACACCGAGTTGCTCCAGACCGAAGCACCGAACACCGAGGCCGACGCGGCCGAGGAGCAGGTGAACGGCATCGAGGCGATCGCGGAAGCCTCCTCCGCGGAGGACCGCGCCGACGCCGACACGCCGGAAGCTGATGACGCGTCCGATGCGGACGAGGAGACCAAGTAATGGGTCAGAAGGTCAACCCCTACGGGTTCCGCCTCGGCATCACCACCGACTGGAAGTCGCGTTGGTACGCCGAAGACGCGGAGTACCGCAACAGCCTCATTGAGGACTGGAAGATCCGCGACTACCTCACGCGCCAACTCGAGCGCGCCGCGGTGAGCCGGATCGAGATCGAGCGCACGCGCGACCGTCTGCGCGTCGACGTGTACACCGCCCGTCCCGGCATCGTGATCGGGCGTCGCGGGGCCGAGGCCGACCGCCTGCGCGCCGGTCTGCTCGAGATCACCGGCAACCCGAAGATCCACTTCAACATCCAAGAGATCAAGCAACCCGAGCTCGACGCCACGCTCATCGCACAGGGTGTCGCCGACCAGCTCACCGGTCGCGTGTCGTTCCGTCGTGCGATGAAGCGGGCCGTGCAGACCGCGATGAAGGCGGGCGCGCAAGGCATCCGCGTGCAGTGCAGCGGTCGCCTGGGTGGTGCGGAGATGTCGCGCAAGGAGTGGTACCGCGAGGGTCGCGTGCCGCTGCACACGCTGCGCGCCGACATCGACTACGGCGACGCCGAGGCCAAGACCACGTTCGGTCGCATCGGTGTGAAGGTGTGGATCTACAAGGGCGAGATCCTGCCCTACAAGAACCTTGCCGAAGACAAGATCCAGCGCGAGGCCGCGATGGCCGTCGGCGAGACCGCCGGCACGCCGCAGCGTCGCGTGGTCAGCGCCGGTGGTGGCCGTCGTCGTCCTGCGGGCGAATCCACGCAGGTCGAAGGCACGCCCGACGAGCTGCCCGACGAGTCGAGCCCGCTCGTGAAGGAAGCCGACCCCGAGCTCGAGCGCCTCCTCGCGGAGGAAGAAGAGATCGAGCGTCGCACCCGCGAGCACCACGAAGCCCCCAAGTTCCACGGCGACGAGGACTGAGGTACGGAACTCATGTACACGTACCACGAAGCCCCGCCGACATTCCCTGGCGACGAGGACTGACGCGCAATGTTGATGCCGAAGAAGGTGCGGCACCGCAAGGTGCAGCGAGGCCGGATGTCGGGGATCGCCAAGGGTGGCACGCGCGTCACCTTCGGCGACTTCGGGATCCAGGCCCTCGAGCCCGGTTGGATCACCAACCGTCAGATCGAGGCTGCCCGTATTGCGATGACCCGCTACATCAAGCGTGGCGGCAAGGTCTGGATCACGATCTTCCCGGACAAGCCCGTCACCCAGAAGCCGGCCGAGACCCGTATGGGTTCCGGCAAGGGAAACCCGGAGCACTGGGTTGCCGTGGTGAAGCCCGGACGCGTGATGTTCGAGCTGTCGGGTGTGCCCGAGAACACCGCACGCGAGGCCATGCGTCTCGCGATGCACAAGCTCCCCATCAAGACGCGCTTCGTCGTGCGTCAGGACGAGGCGTAAGCGATGAGCGCGAACAAGAAGGCGACTGAGCTCCGGGCGCTCAACGACACCGAGCTCGAGCACCGACTCGAAGAGACCAAGGAAGAGCAGTTCAACCTGCGTTTCCAGAACGCGACGGGTCAGCTCGACAACATCACGCGGCTGCCGCAGGTGCGCCGCGAGATCGCACGCATCGAGACCCTGCTGCGCGAGCGCGAGATCGCCGCAGCCGAGCAGCAGAGCTAGAGGAGAAACACCAATGGCCGACGAAGCCACAACTGAGGCACGCGAGACGCGCCGCAAGGTGCGCGAGGGCATCGTGGTGTCCACCAAGATGGACAAGACGATCGTCGTCGCAGTGGTCGACCGCGTGCGCCACCGGCGCTATGGCAAGACGCTGCAGAAGACGAGCCACCTCTACGCGCACGACGAGAACAACGAAGCCAACGAGGGCGACCGCGTGCGCGTGGCCGAGACCCGTCCACTGTCGAAGCTCAAGCACTGGCGTGTGGTCGAAGTGCTGGAGCGTGC
>JBEVLJ010000084.1:0-2727 GCA_040509195.1 Acidimicrobiia bacterium | reverse complement strand
TCGAGGTGATCGACGGGGAAGTCGAAGAAGCCCTGGATCTGACCGGTGTGCAGGTCGACGGTGACGACGCGGTCGGCGCCGGCCGCGGTGAGCAGATCGGCGAGCAGTCGCGCGCTGATCGCTTCGCGACCTTCGGCCTTGCGGTCTTGACGCGCGTATCCGTAATACGGGATCACCGCGGTGATGCGCTTCGCCGACGCGCGCTTCGCAGCGTCGATCATCAGCAACATCTCCATGACGCGCTCGTTGATCGGATCGCTGTGTGTCTGCAACAGGAACGCGTCGGCGCCGCGCACGTTCTCGAGGTAACGCACGTACAGCTCGCCGCTGGCGAACGTGGACAGCTTCACGTCACCCAGCGGGGTGCCCAGCGCGGTGGCAATCTCCGACGCGAGCTCTGGGTGACCCTGTCCGGAGAAGAGCTTGAGCGTCTTCTTCGAGACCACGTCCATGGATCAGCCTTCCGTCGGCTCCGAGTCGGTCTGGTCATTCTCGCGCTGATCCACCCAGCCTTCCTCGACTTTGGCCGGTACGCCCTTGGCCATCGAGCGCGGCGGCACGTTGCGGTTCACCACCGAGCCCGCGCCGGTGTACGCGCCGTCACCGATCTCGACCGGCGCGACGAACACCGTGTGCACGCCCGTCTTCACGTCGCGACCGACGGTGGTGCGGTGCTTGGCCCTGCCGTCGTAGTTCGCGGTGATGGTGCCGGCGCCGAGGTTGGTGCCGTCACCGACGTCGGCGTCACCGATGTACGACAGGTGTGGCACCTTGGTTCCCTCGCCGATCTCGCTGTTCTTGATCTCCACGAACGTGCCGACGTGTGCGCCCGCGGCGAGGTGCGTGCCTGGGCGCAGCGACACGTACGGGCCGACGGTGGCACCGTCATCGATCACCGCGTCGCGCGCGACCGTGTGTCGCACGACCACGTCGCGGCCCACCACGGTGTCGATCAGGTCGCAGTCGGGGCCGACGGTCGCGCCACTGCGCACGACGGTGTTGCCGCCGAGGATCGTGTTCGGCAGCAGGCGCACGTCGGGCTCGAGTTGCACGCCGGCGTCGAGGTACGTGGTCGCGGGATCGACCATCGTGACGCCCTCGCGCATCCAGTGCTGGTTGATGCGACGGCGCAGCGTGGCCTCGACCTCCGCGAGTTGCACCCGGTCGTTGATCGACGCCACCTCGCCCGCGTCGTCGGCTTCGATCGCGGCGACGGTGTGCCCCGCGTCGCGCAGCACGCCGATCACGTCGGTGAGGTAGTACTGGCCCTGCGCGTTCTCCGGGTTCACGCGCCGCAGCGCCGGCGCGAGGTAGGTGCGTCGGAAGCAGTAGAACGACGGGTTCACTTCGTCGACGGCGAGCTCCTCGTCGGTGGCGTCCCGCTGCTCCACGATGCGCGCCACGTTGCCGCGAGGGTCGCGGATGACGCGGCCGTAGCCGGTGGGATCGGGGAGCCGTGCGGTGAGCATGGTGGCCGCCGCGCCGCCGACGCGGTGCTCCGTCGCGAGCGAGGCGAGGGTCTCGGGACGGATGAGCGGCGCGTCGGCGAAGAGCACCAGCAGGTCGTCGTCGGCGTCGGCGTCGTCGGCGAACGCGGTGAGCGCCACCGAGACGGCGTCGCCAGTGCCGAGCTGTTGCGGCTGCTCGACGAACTCCACGGGCACCGTGCTGGCGAGACGAGCCTGGACCGTCTTCGTGACCTCTTCGGCGCGGTGACCGACCACGACCACGATGCGGTCGAGGGGCAGCGCACCGAGGGCGTCGAGCACCCAGAGGAGCATCGGGCGGCCCGACAGCTCGTGCAACACCTTCGGCGTGCTCGAACGCATGCGAGTGCCTTCACCGGCTGCGAGCACCACAGCCGACACGGGTCGACGCTGGCCGGCCATCTGCACTCCTCTCACCGGTGGGTTGTGGCTCGGGGGCAGGGTTTCGAACCCCGACTTGGGACGCCAAAGGACCCCGTGCTGCCGTTACACCACCCCCGAGGGTCGCGCACGACGATACCGGGTTGCTCTCACCCGCTCGCTGTTTGACGGCAGTTGCGACCCGATGTGTGGACGAGGGGTCGACGCGGCTAGCTTGACGCCCGCCATGGGAAGCCTGATCAAAAAGCGCCGGAAGCGCATGCGCAAGAAGAAGCACAAGAAGCTTCTGAAGCGCACGCGTTGGCAGCGTCGCCAACAAGGTCGATAGAGATCCTCCGCGCATCTGCGCGTTGAGGGCTCCCCTGTTCTCACTCGCTCGCTGTTTGGCAGCGGCTTCTGCGTCAACCGGGACACGCTCGCTCCTGCGCCCCTACGCTCGCTGGCGCTCGCTTCGGAGGCTCCAAGCCGGCGCACGTAGGAGTCGCGCAGGGCTTTGACTGCTCGCCGAGTCGAGGGGTCGAGTGCCGGACGACGCCGTCACGCGCAAGACGCAGGGCTGCGTGCCGAACGCAAAGATCCGGCGCGAGCGAGTCAGGTAGAAATGCGAACTCCGCGGGAGACAGAAGTCGTGCCGACGACGGGCACGCGCAAGCGACGGCCCACCTGGTCGACGAGGTGGGGCAGGTCGCGTGCGTTGTTGACGGGCACCACGTAGGCCGAGCCGCTGCCCGCGAGGATCGCCGGACGGCCGGCAGTCGACTCCAACGCGGTGCGGAACTCGACGAGGCGAGGCTCGATCGCCTCCGCCGCCGGTTCCAAGTCGTTGTAGAGCTCCGGGAGCAACGAGGCCACCCGACGT
>JBEVLJ010000083.1:0-9250 GCA_040509195.1 Acidimicrobiia bacterium | reverse complement strand
CGCGCGATGCGCCGGAAGTTGGTTCTTGGTGGGCGATACGGGACTCGAACCCATGACCTCTGCCGTGTGACGGCAGCGCTCTAACCAACTGAGCCAATCGCCCATAGCGGCACTCCGAGGAGCGTCGCAGGGTCGATCACACTACCGCGAGCGTGGTCGAGCGCCCGCTCCGGCTTCGCGCGCCGCCGACTTGGGTACTTTGACACTCCCCCGCCTTGGCAGGAGGCACGCAGGTTGGAACCGGTCCTTCGCGCGCACGGGATCAGCCAACGCTTCGGTGAGCGCGTCGTGCTCGACGACGTGCAGCTCGAGGTGGGCGCGGGCCGCGTGATCGGGCTCCTCGGCCCGAACGGTGCAGGAAAGACCACGCTGATGCGCATCATCTTCGGCGTGCTCACCCCCGACTCCGGCACGCTCGAATGGAAGGGACGCGCCGTCACCGACGACGACCGACGCGGCTGGGGCTACATGCCGCAGGAACGCGGCCTGTACCGCGACATGCGCGTGCTCGACCTGCTCGTGTGGATGGCGCGCCTCCACGGCGTCGAGAAGGCTGACGCACTGCGTCGCGCACGTCACCTCCTCGAACAGCTCGACCTCGGTGAACGCGAGCGCGACAAGATCTCCTCGCTGTCGGGCGGCATGGCGCAACGCGTGCAGCTCGCGGCCGCGATGGTGCACGGGCCTGATCTGCTCGTGCTCGACGAACCGTTCGCCGGTCTCGACCCCGTTGCGGTGCACTTCCTCTCGTCGGTGATCACCGACCACGTGCGCGAGGGTCGCAACCTCCTCTTCTCGAGTCACCAACTCGATCTCGTCGAAGATCTCTGCGAGACCATCACGCTCATCAGCCACGGCCGTGTCGTGCTCGACGGCGACCTCCGCGAACTCAAGGCGGCGAGCGCGCGCCGCTCGCTGCGCGTCGACGTGACCGTCGAGCCAGGTTGGGTCGACGAACGCCTCGCCACCATCGGCGAGGTGACTGCGAGCGGCACCCGCTTGCACCTCGAGCAGCACGCCGACCCTGCCACCGTCCTCGACCAAGTGCGCGCGCACGTGCACGTCGACGCGTTCGGTGTGGAAGCACCCACGTTGTCGGACCTCTTTCTCGAGGCGGCCGGAACCGATGCGCTCGCCGATCAGACCGACGACGACCGTACGGTCAGCTCGTCGGCGCCGGACCCAGGTGGTCGGCGATGAACGAGCGACTCACCACCACTCGCGCGACCGCACTCGTCACAAGTCGAGAGCTCAAGGAAGCGTTCCGACGTCGGAGCATCTGGATCATCCTCGCCGTGCTGTTCGTCGGCTCATCGGCCGCGATGATCGTGCCTGACCTCCTCGACTCGAGCGACACCGAATACGACGTGGCAATCGTCAAGGCGGACAGCGCCGACACGGCTGGCGCGTTTGAACAGGCGCTGCGTCCGATCCTGCGCGCGCAAGACGCGCGCGTGACGTTCCGCTCGGTCGCGACGCGCGCTCGCGCGCATCAGCTCGTCGACGATGGAACCGTCAATGCCGCGGTCGTACTCGGCGATCCCCGGACCGTGATCGCGCGCGCCGGGAGCGACTCCGCGCTCGTCGCGTCGGCGCAACAGTCACTGATCAGCCTGGAGCGCGACCAACGACTGCAGGCTCAGGGCGTCGATCCGAGCGCGCTCGACATCACGCCACCAAAGCTCGTCACCGTCGACGCCGACCAAGCCGATCGGCGCGGCACCGCGTTCGCGCTCTCCTTGATCGTGTACGTCGTCTTGTTGATGCTCATGAGCCAGGCCGCCTCGGGTGTGGCGATCGAGAAGGCCAACCGCATCAGCGAAGTGCTGCTCGCGGTGATCAAACCGACCGCGTTGTTGTTCGGCAAGATCCTCGGCGTCGGCATCGTGGGGCTGGTCAGCCTCACGGTCGGTGCGATCCCGGTGGTCACCAAGGGCGCGATCGGCGGCGACCTCCCGCCCGGCCTCGGCCCGGCGCTCGCCGGCGGCGCCGTGTTCTTCGTGCTCGGCCTCGCGGTCTACCTCACGATCGCGGGCTCACTTGGTGCACTCGTCGAGCGTCAAGAGGAGGCCGGTTCGGTGGTCGCGCCACTGTCGCTGTTCCTCATCGCCACCTACATCCTCTCCCAGAGCACGGCCGACTCTGATCTGGGCCCGCTGCTCGGCATCTTCCCGTTGACCGCGCCGATCGTGATGCCCGCTCGCATCGCACTGGGCGAAGCATCCACGCCGGAGATCGTCGCGTCGATCGTGGTCGGGATCGCGACCGTGCTCGTGATCGGCCGGCTCGGCGGCATCGTCTATCGGCGCGGGATCGTGCAGACCGGCCGCCGGCTCCACCTGCGAGACGTGCTTCGCAGCTCCTAGATGTACTTGGAGCGTTCTCCCGCGACTTCCCGAGCGGAGGAACTGGTCCACCTTGGTCGAAATGTTGCCCAAGTCACCTCAGAACAGCGGCGCGAACCCTGCTCCGTGCGCGATCATGGGGGCGAACCGAGGCGCCACGAGGCGCCGGCCAGGATTCGCGCGCTTCAAGGCGGTGACATGCCGAGAAAAGGACGGGCCCGTCGATTCCGGGAGGCCCGCGAGCTCAAACAAGGCTTCGACGACGGTCTCTTCAGCGAGACCGGTCGCTCCCTTGCCGACGTCGATCTCGACGACGACAACGAGGATGACGACGACGACGAAGCCCTCGAAGACGACTGGGACGACGACGACCCGCTGAACGACGACCCCCTGCGGGACGACGACGCCGGCCGCCGCGCGGTCTCCTGACGCGTCTCTTCGAGAACCTACGTGGTGCGGGGGTCGGGCGTGTCGGGGTCGAGGTCGTAGCGCGCGATCGCTTCGGCGACGACTTCGTCCTTGATCGCGCCGCTCTCCGCGAGCGACGCCAACACGGTGACCACGATGCTCTGCGCGTCGACTTCGAAGTGGCGACGCAACGCGACGCGGGTGTCGGAGTAGCCGTAGCCGTCGGTACCGAGTGAGGTGAACGGCTTGCCCACGAACTGCGCCACCTGGTCGGGCACCGCCTTCATGAAGTCGGTCACCGCGATCACCGGGCCTTCGGCATCACGCAATTGCTCGGTGACGTACGCGTGGCGCGCCGGTTCCGTCGGGTGCAAGCGATTCCATCGCAACGCGCTGAGCGCGTCTTCGCGCAACGACTTGTAGCTCGTCGCGCTCCACACGTCGACGTCGACGTCGAACTCGTCGTGCAACATCACCTGCGCGTCGAGCGCGGCCAACATCGCGGTGCCCGACGCGAGCACCTGCGCACGATGCTTCGCACCACCCTTGGCTTCACGGAACCGGTAGAGGCCCTTGATGATCCCGTCTTCCACGCCGTCAGGCATCGCGGGCATCGAGTAGTTCTCGTTGTAGAGGGTGAGGTAGTAGAAGCAGTCCTCCGGCTCCTCGCCGTACATGCGCTCGATGCCGTCGCGCACGATCACGCCCATCTCGTACGCGAACGCGGGGTCGTACACCCGACAGTTCGGCACCGTCGACGCGAGGATCGGGCTGTGCCCATCAGCGTGCTGCAGGCCTTCACCCGTGAGTGTGGTGCGACCGGCCGTCGCCCCGAGCAGAAAGCCGCGCCCACGTTGGTCGCCGAACGCCCAGATGAGATCACCGACGCGCTGGAACCCGAACATCGAATAGAAGATGAAGAACGGGATCATCGGCTCGCCCCACGTGGCGTACGAAGTGCCCGCCGCGGTGAACGACGCCATCGACCCGGCTTCGTTGATCCCCTCTTCGAGGATGCGTCCGTTGCGCGCCTCGCGGTACGACAACAGCAGCGCCGCGTCGACCGGCTCGTACGCCTGACCGAACGGCGTGTAGATCTTGTACTCGCGGAACAGCGAGTCGAGACCGAATGTGCGCGCTTCGTCGGGGATGATCGGCACGACGCGCGAGCCAATGCTCGGATCGCGCAACAGGTTGCGCAGCAGTCGCGCGAACGCGGTCGTGGTGCTCGCTTGCACCTTCTCCCCCGTTCCCGCGAGCACGTCGCCATACGTGGTGTCGGGCGGCATCACAAACGTCTTCTTGCGCACGACGCGCTCGGGCACCGGGCCGTCGAGCGCACGGCGACGGGCGGTCATGTACTCGTACTCGGGCGAGTCGACGCCCGGGTGCCAGTACGGCGGATCGCCGTCGGCCAGCTCCGAATCCGGGATCGGGAGCTCGAGTCGGTCGCGGAACACGCTGAGCTCGTCGGCGGCGAGCTTCTTGATCTGGTGCGTCGCGTTGCGCGACTCGATGCCGCTGCCGAGCGTCCACCCCTTCACCGTCTTCGCGAGGATCACGGTGGGGCTGCCCTCGTGCTCGACGGCCATCTTGTAGGCGGCGTAGAGCTTGCGGTAATCGTGACCACCGCGCGGCAGGTTGCGCAGATCGTCGTCGGAGAGGTGCGCGACCATCTGCTGGAGTCGCGCGTCGGGACCGAAGAAGTGCTCGCGGATGTAGTCGCCGCTCTCGACCGCGTACTTCTGGAACTCACCGTCGACGGTGGAGTTCATCTTGTTCACGAGCACGCCGTCGCGATCCTGCTCGAGCAGCGCGTCCCAGCCGCGTCCCCAGATCACCTTGATCACGTTCCAGCCCGCGCCGCGGAACGTGGCTTCGAGCTCCTGGATGATCTTGCCGTTGCCGCGCACCGGACCGTCGAGGCGCTGCAGGTTGCAGTTGACGACGAAGATCAGGTTGTCGAGTTGCTCACGCGCCGCGATCGACAACGCCGACATGCTCTCCGGCTCGTCCATCTCGCCGTCACCGACGAACGCCCACACCTTCGAGGCCGACGTGTCCTTGATCTCGCGGTGCAACAAGAAACGGTTCCACCGCGCCTGGTACACGGCGTTGAGCGGGCCGAGGCCCATCGACACCGTGGGGAACTCCCAGAACTCAGGCATGCGCCGCGGGTGCGGGTAGCTCGACAGCCCGCCGGGCAGCACTTCGCGACGGAAGCGGTCGAGCTGGTCCTCGGTGAGACGACCTTCGAGGAACGCACGGGCGTACACGCCGGGCGCGGCGTGACCCTGGAAGTAGATCTGGTCGCCGAAGCCGCCGTCGCGCTTGCCGCGGAAGAAGTGGTTGAACCCCACGTCGTACAGACCCGCGGCCGACGCGAAGGTGGAGAGATGGCCGCCCAGGCCGTCGAACCGGTGGTTCGAACGGTCGACCATCGCCATCGCGTTCCAACGGATGTACGCACGGATGCGACGCTCGAGGGCTTCGTCACCCGGGAACCAGGGTTCCTGCTCGGGCGGGATGGTGTTGATGTAGTCGGTGCTCACCATGGCCGGCACGCCGACGCCCTGCTCGCGTGCGCGCTCCATGAGCCGGGCGATCAGATAGCGGGCGCGGGAACGGCCCCCCGCCTCGATGACGGAGTCGAGCGAATCGAGCCACTCCGTGGTCTCTTGCTGGTCGACGTCGGGGAGTTGGTGTACGAAGCCGTCGATGAACACGGGCGCCTCGTTCCTGGCCTGGAGCCCCCACATTACGGCCGGCATGCACCGCCGCGCCGCTAAGGAGTGTCGAGGGCCTTTTGGACGGAGGCAGCGATGCCGGTGGCGTCGAGACCGAGATTGGCCAGGATCGCGTCGGGTTTGCCGTGCGGGAGATACGCAAGTGGAGTGCCGAGCGTGAGCACGGGCACCGTGGTGGCCCCGACGTCGAGGCGACCGAGCGCGCTCGCGATCAGGCTGCCGACGCCGCCCTCGGCGATGCCGTCTTCCGCGGTGACCACGAGTCGGTGCGTGCTGGCGTCGGCGAGCATGCGCGTGTCGAGTGGGATGGTGCGGACGTCCCACACGGTGGTGGAGATGCCACGGGCGTCGAGCAGGGCGGCGGCGTCCTCCGCGGCTTCGACCATCTTGCCGACCGCGAGCACACACACGTCGGTGCCGGTGCGCGTGCGACGCGCGCTGCGCCCCTGCCCCACCTGGTCGGCAGGCACGCGACGCGCCGGGGTCTTCGACCACCGCAACGCCACGGGGCCCGACGTGATGCGCATGGCCTCGTCGAGCATCACCGCGACTTCCTCGAACGACGACGGTGCGAACACCGTCATGCCCGGCACCTTGGTGAGCAGCGCGAGGTCGTAGAGCCCATGGTGGCTCGGACCATCGTCACCCGTGATGCCTGCGCGGTCGACGCAGAAGATCACCGGCGCGCCGTGCAGGCCGACGTCGTAGACGAGCTGGTCCCACGCGCGACTGAGAAAGGTGGAGTACACCGCGACGACGGGACGCAGCCCACGCATCGCCATGCCCGCGGCCGACGCAACCATGTGCTGCTCGGCGATACCGACGTCGATGCAGCGATCAGGAAAACGGTCGCCGAACGGCAACAACCCTGTGGAACCCGGCATCCCGGCGGTGAGCGCCACCACCTCCGGGTGCTCCTCCCCCAGTTGCACGAGCTTCGACGCGAACGCGCCCGTGTACGACGACGTGCTGCTCGCCCGCTGCACACCCGTCTCGGGATCGAAGGCGCCCACGTCGTGGAGGCGCTTCTCCTCGTCGGTCTCGGCGGGGCCGTAGCCCTCGCCCTTGCGCGTGAGCACGTGCACGACGACCGGACCGCGTCGCGCGCGCGCGTCGCGCAGCTCGGTCTCGACCGCTGCGATGTCGTGACCGTCGATCGGCCCGCTGTACGCGATCCCGAGCGAACGGAAGAACGCGGCAGGATCGTCGAGGTCGTCGCTCGCGCCGCTGGCCGTAGTGAGGCGCGACACCGTGGGTGCGTAGCAGCGACCGTTGTCGTTGAGCACGATCACCACCCGGCGCTGGTGGTAGCCGATGTTGTTGAGCGCTTCGTAGGCGAGACCGCCGGTGAGCGCACCGTCGCCGATCACCGCGACGACCGTGTCGTCGTCGCCGGCAAGGTCGCGCGCAACGGCCATGCCGTATGCGTAGCTGAGCGATGTGGACGCGTGACTGTTCTCGACGAGGTCGTGCTCCGATTCGGCGCGTGACGGGTAGCCCGACAGCCCGCCGGCCTGACGCAGGCGGGCGAACCCCTCCTGGCGGCCGGTGACGAGCTTGTGCACGTACGCCTGATGACCGGTGTCCCAGATGATCGAGTCGTTCGGTGAGTCGAACGTGCGATGCAGCGCAAGCGTGAGCTCCACCGCCCCGAGGTTCGACCCGAGGTGACCACCGTGCTTCGCGACCGACTGGATCAGGACCGCTCGGATCTCGTGCGCGAGCACCGCCAGATCGGTGGCGTCGAGACCCTTGAGATCACTGGGGTCGTTGATGGAGTCGAGAAGCACGCCGCAGTCGTCCGATCCGTTCGGTGAGGCTGGTCGATCGTACCGGGGTTCACGTGGCGTTCACCGATACGACCCCACCAAACCGGTGTGGTCGTCGCAAACCGAACCCACTGATCAACCCGAGGTGAGCTCCGTCCGGTACGGGATCGACGTGACCACCGTGCCCTTGCGGAACAGCAACCGCGCCTTCAGCACGAGCGTGCTCTGGTTGTGCAGCAGCACCTGCCACCAGTGCTCGACGTACAGCTCGGGGATCACCACGGTGATCGAGTCGTTGCTCCAACGGGTTGCGACCTCATCAACGAACGCGAGCGTGGCGGCAGTGAACGCGCCGTTTGCCGAGATCACCACTTCGAGCGGCGCGTTGATGCCGTGGCGCGACCACTCCTTCTCTAAGCGCTCGGCGCTGATCGCATCGGGTACCACCGTCATCGCGACCAAATGGTCGGGGTCGGTGGCACGCGCGTACGCGACCGACTCGAGCACACCCACGTGCACCGACTCGACCATCACGATCACGGTGTGACGACGGAACGGCGGCGTGTAGCCGGGGTCGACGCGCAAGCTCTGGGCCACGACGTCGTAGTGGTGCTTGATCAGCTTGAACCCCAGCACGATGAACGGAATCACGACCACCGGCAGCCACGCGCCGCTCGTGAACTTCGTGATGGCGACGATCATCAGCACCACGAACGTGGCGACGGCACCCACACCGTTGAGCACCGCCTTCCACCGCCACCCCGGCAGGTGGTCCTTCATGTGGTGGCGCACCATGCCCACCTGCGACAGCGTGAACCCGGTGAACACGCCGACGGCGTAGAGCGGGATCAACGCGTTGGTGACACCACCGAACGCGACGACCAGCGCGGCGGCTGACAACGCGAGGAACACGATGCCGTTCGAGAACACGAGCCGGTCGCCGCGGTTCGCGAACTGGCGCGGCAGGTAGCCGTCGCGAGCGATGATCGACGACAGACCGGGGAAGCCGTTGTACGCAGTGTTCGCGGCGAGCGTGAGGATCGCCGCCGTCGCGAACTGCAGCAACAGGAACACGGGCCCGTTGCCGAACACCGCGAGGCCGAGCTGTGCGATCACGGTACGGGCGTGACTCGGGTACGGGTGCAGACGATGTGCGAGCACCGACACCCCCATGAACAGCGTGCCGAGCACCACGCCCATCCACACCATGGTGGCGGCAGCGTTCTTCGCCTCCGGTCGACGGAACATCGGCACACCGTTGGAGATCGCTTCCACGCCGGTGAGCGCGACCGCACCCGACGAGAATCCCTTCAACAACAAGAAGAAGCTGAGCGATCCGCCGAACTCGTTGGCTCCGTCGAACGCTTCCGGGTCGAACGGCACCGAGTCCACGTCGCCGAGGTATGAACCCACGAGCCCCACCACGATCAGCGCGCTGAACACGACGATGTACACGTAGGTGGGGATCGCAAAGATCGTGCCCGACTCCTTGATCCCGCGCAGGTTCAACAACGTGATCGCGAGGATCAGGAACAGGCCGACTTCGACGCGGTGCTCGGCCAAGCCGGAGAACGCAGGGATCGACACGATGGCCGCGACGCCGGCAGAGATCGACACCGCGACCGTGAGCACGTAGTCGACCATCAACGACGCGCCGGCGACGAGCGCCGGGTATTCGCCGAGGTTGTCCATGCTGACGATGTACGAGCCGCCGCCACCCGGGTAGGCGAAGATCACCTGGCGGTACGACACGATCACGATCGTGAGGAGGACCGCGACCACGAACGCGATCGGGATGAGCTTGCTCAACCCGAGCGCGAGGCTCGAGGCGCCAACCGCGGTGACGAAGAGGATCTCTTCGGTCGCGTACGCGGTCGACGAGAGCGCGTCGGAGCTGAACACCGGGAGCGCGATCGTCTTCGACAGCCGCTGGTGCTCCATCTGCGTGGTGGCGAGCGGCCGCCCCACGAAGAATCGTTTG